>CAMFQI010000068.1 GCA_945980015.1 uncultured Eubacterium sp.
AATATTCTTTGTCTTAAAATTCACGCTTTGCGATATGCTTGGTGCACACTACACAATTCCCTTTGTTCTAAGCGCAATCTTGTTTTATTTTTTCAATTTGTACTTTGACAGGCTTATCGTTTTTGACAGTATTGCGAAATGCGAAGATAATTCAAACTCAAGGATTTACGCATATTTTTTTAATAACAGATATGTTTATGCTTCGGAAATACTAGCACTTGCTTGTATTGGATTTGTTTATGCAATATTCAAGCTGTTTCCTTTCGGGGATATGACGGTTTTAAGAATGGATTTATACCATCAGTACGGACCGTTATTTGTTGAGCTTTATGACAGACTGACGAATTTTGAAAGCTTCATTTACTCTTGGCAATCGGGCGGTGGCTCAAGCTTTTTGGGTAATTACTTCAACTATCTTTCAAGTCCGCTTTCACTTCTTATTTTGCTTTTTGACAGAAATCAAATCGGCTATGCGATAACGTCAATTGTTGCATTAAAGGGTATTCTTTCTGCCGCAAGCTTTACTTATTACCTGAAGAGAAGTCTAAACAGACATTCCTTTGCGAGCGCTTGCTTCGGTGTTTTTTATGCATTTAGCGGATATTTTCTTGCTTATTACTGGAATGTTATGTGGCTCGACGGCATGATGCTTTTGCCACTAATTGCACTCGGAATTGAACAAATAATAAACGCCTCAAAAAGCAAAACATATATTCTCTCACTTGCTCTGCTTCTTTACAGCAACTACTATATGGGATATATGGCATGCATTTTCTCGGTTGTTTATTTCTTGGTTTATTTCTGCGCAAATTACGATTTGGCGAGTAAAATAACAATAAAAGCGAAAAAAAATAACGTCATTACTAAATTATTTTCAAACAGATTTTTTGCAACGGGAGTAAGATTTGCGTTAAGCTCGCTTACTGTCGGTATGCTTTGTGCATTTTTCCTCATTCCCGTATACAATATTTTGCAGGCCTGCTCAGCAACCTCGGACAATTTTCCGACAGAATTCAAAAGCTATTTCGACCTGTTAAACCTTATAAGTCAGCACCTTGCGGGACTAGAAACAACTATTCGTTCTTCAGGCGACGACGTCTTGCCGAACATCTATTGCTCAATTTTAGCGGTATTGCTTGTTCCTTTGTATTTGATTAACGAAAAAATTTCACTTAAAGAAAAAATCAGCTATATACTTGCGCTAGTCTTCTTTGTATTTTCATTTGATAACAATATAGCAAACTTTGTTTGGCACGCATTACACTTCCCCAACGACCTGCCTTACAGATTTTCGTATATGTACGTATTCATATTCCTTGTTATTTCATTCAAAGGATTGATGAATATTGACAAAATCAAATACAGGGATATTATGGCAACGGGAATATTAGCAATTTTTGTTATACTAATACTTCAAAAATTCCCAACTAACAAAATGAGTGAATATACAATTTATATTTCGCTTGCTTTTGCTATGATTTGGACGCTTGTTCTTCTCGTAATCAAAAAGGATAAGCTTTCAAAGGCGGTTGTAGGAATTATGCTCGTTTGTATGACCTTCAGCGAATGTATTGTCGCAGACAGCAGTGGGTATCTTTTTACTCAAAACCAAAGTGATTATGTTGAAAACATGGCAACCTACGGCAATGCGGTTGAATATATCGAGGATAACGATGACGGCTTTTACAGAACTGAGCTTACAAGACTAAATACGAGACTTGACCCTTGCATATACGGATATGACGGCATGAGCACTTTTTCGTCTATGGCGTATGAAGCTTACAGCGGGACTCAAAATTCACTCGGTATGTACTCAAACAAGATAAACTCATATACCTATAATACTCAAACACCTATTTACAATATGTTCTATAACATAAAGTATTTAATTGAGGCAAAAGGAACGGATTTATCCTCAAGCTACTACACAAAAATTCACACGACCGAGGATATAAAGGCGACCGAGGTTTATAAAAACGATTACTATCTTCCGATTGCGTTTACCACAATGTCGGATTTGGATATGTGGTACACAGGTGAGGGAAATCCGTTTGAGGTTCAGGAAAGCCTCATTGACAATGCCGCAGGAGTGAGCAATGTCTTCGTTCCCGTTGAATACGTAAGCACTCAATCAAGCGGCGCAGAATGTGAAAATATTACCTCAAACGGCTTATACTCTATATCAGCACCCGAAAACAATGTCGGCGGCGAGGTAAGGATAACCATAAAAGCTGTAACAAGCTCAAATATGTATGTTTACATCAAGTCGCCTAACATTGAAAATATTGAATATTCTTGGAACAACAACGAAAGCACCGCATCTCAAAGCTGCAACGAGCCGTATATCTTTGACTTAGGCAGGCACGATATCGGCGACGAGGTTGAAATAACACTTGATACAGGCGGTCTTACAAACGGTGGAACTTCACTCAAGATTTATGCATACTGCATTGATGAAGAGGTATTGAGCTCAGCATACGAAATGCTTAAGTTGGGTCAGCTTAATGTCACAGAACATTCCGACACAACAATAAAGGGTGATATTAATGCCGGCTTTGACGGATATTTATACACATCAATTCCGTATGACGAGGGCTGGAGCATATATATCGACGGACAAAAGCAGGAAATATTTGCACTCGGTGACAGTCAGCTTTGCTGTGAAATCAGCGCAGGCTCTCACGAGGTAGTGATGAAATACAGACCAAGAGGAATGCTTTTGGGAGCATCGATAAGCATTGCGACCGCTTTATGCCTTACAGTTTTCATAATAATAAAAAGAAGACACGGTAAAAAGCCAGAACAAAATACACATTTTGTCTAATATATCTAAAATTCTGCAATTAAACATAATAAATATTTATGACGATTTTGCAGAATAAGGTTTATTTTTATAAAAAAATGTTGTAAAATGAAAATATAATTTTGAGAGGAGTATTTTATATGCCAAGAATTACAGCAGAAGAAGTACAGACAATCCCATACGGTCCGTTGGGCATCATCGCCCTACCCGGTACCGAGAAGCTTGCCAAGAAGATTAACGATTATCTCGTTAAGTGGAGAGCTGAGCAAATCAGCATCCATAAGGGAAATATCGCATTTTACGGCTACCAAAGGGATAATTATATGATAGACACGACCGTTGCAAGATTTGGCAGCGGCGAGGGAAAGGCAGTAATTAACGATACAATCAGAGGCTACGACCTTTTCATTATTGTTGACCCGTTCAATTACAGCGTTGAATACAATATGTACGGCAGACAGGTTCCAAAGTCACCTGACGACCATTTTTCTGACCTAAAAAGAGTTATTTCCGCCGCATCAAGCAAAGCAAAGAGAATAAATGTTATTATGCCGATGCTTTATGAGGGCAGACAGCACAAGAGATCATCACGTGAATCACTTGACTGCGCAATGGCTTTGCAGGAGCTTACTGCTCTCGGCGTTGAAAACATCATCACCTTTGACGCTCACGACCAAAGAGTTCAAAATGCAATTCCGCACAAATCATTTGAAAATGTTATGCCTACATATCAAATGATTAAATCCCTTGTTAACAATATTGAAGATTTACAGGTTGACCCAAATCACCTTATGGTTATTTCACCTGACGAGGGAGCAATGCACAGATGTATTTATTTTGCTACCCAGCTCGGAGTTAATCTCGGAATGTTCTACAAGAGACGTGATTATACAAGGGTTGTTAACGGCAGAAATCCGATAGTTGCTCATCAATATCTCGGTGACAGTGTTGAGGGCAAAGATATCATTATCGTTGACGATATGATAAGCTCGGGTGAAAGCATGCTTGAGGTTGCACGCAAGCTCAAGGAATTAAAGGCAAAGAGAATTTTTGTATGCACTGCCTTCGGTCTTTTCTGCAACGGTCTTGAAATATTCGACAAGGCTCACGAGGAGGGCGTATTTGAAAAGGTATTTACAACAAACGGCGTATACCAGACTGACGAGCTTTTGTCTCGTGATTGGTATGTAAGCGTTGAGCTTTCAAAATATCTCGCTTACTTCCTCGACACCATTAACCACGATTTATCGGTTTCTACTCTTCTCGACTCCTCTGATAAAATTGACAAGCTTCTCAAAAGCAAGGGTCTCAAATAATTTATTCGGTGATACTTATGAAAAAGGAAAAAAACAATTCAAAAATAAAACTTGCTATTGTTATAATTGCGTGCATACTTGCTGTTATCATCATTCCGTCGGGAATATATTGTGCGGTGGAAAAGGTTACACCTGCTCAAATGGTAAGCAATTTAGTTGTTTCAAACGGTGACAGAATTATCGGCAAGTGGCAAAATGAGGCAGGCTCGAATGCGTATGAGTTTTATGAAAACGGAACATACGACAGTTATTTCAGCACATTTTCATACAGCGGAGATTATACTGTTGACGGCGACGAGCTTACCCTTTCTAATCCAAACAACGACTCCACCGTTGTTTATAAAATCAAGGTCAGCAAGGACTCTCTTTCAATGAAGGTTTACAAGCAATCCGGTCTTGAAGCAAATCAGGACGAAGAAACAACTGCAGAATTTAAGAGAGTTGAACGTATTCAAACAAAGACAATAGACGAGCTTTTAGACAGTATTACAACATCAAAAAAGCAGGTAGAGGAATAGTAAGACTATTACAATTTGCGAACGGTTGATGTTATAATTTTTTGAAAAATGTCATATTAATTACAAAAAGTATTTACTTACGGGTGATTAATATGACGCAAACGGCTCAAAGCAGATGTATTGTTTTAGGTGAATATATTGTTGAAAACAAGGCTACTGTAAGAAAAACGGCACAGGCCTTCGGAATTAGCAAAAGCACGGTACATATTGACGTTACAAAAAGACTTTCGCAAATTGCACCGAATCTTGCTTCGTCGGTTGCAGATGTTCTAAAAGAAAACAAGGCCAACCGTCATATCAGAGGCGGTCAGGCTACGAAGTACAAGTATCTTGAGCTAAAAAAGGTAAAGGATTTATAAAATGAAAATCGGATTTATTGGTTGCGGAAATATGGCAAGTGCCATAATAAGCGGCGTATTATCAAAAAAATCACTTGATGAAAAGGATATTAATGTTTTTGATATATACTCACCTGCCGTTGAAAAAATCAAGGAAAAATTTGACGTAAATGCTTGCGACAACGAAACGGATATTACACACAACAGCGACGTTCTTGTGTTAGCGGTTAAGCCAAATGTCATTGAAAATGTGCTCAGCAAAATAAGTGATGCCGTAAAAGAAAAAAATCCACTGATTATTTCAATTGCCGCAGGTAAAAGCACAGAATTTCTTGCAGCAAGCCTTAATATCGACGCAAGAATTATAAGAGTTATGCCAAACATCAACGCAAAGGTCGGCGAAGCAATATGCGCCTACACCGAAAACGAGCTTGCAACCGATGATGATATGTCGTTTTGTGAAAAGCTATTCAGTTCAGTCGGACAGGTTATTCATCTTGAGGAAAGCTATTTTCCGCTTTTCGGTGTTCTCGGAGGTTGTACTCCGGCACTTGCATATATGTTTATTGATGAGCTTGCAAGAGCGGGTGTTAAAAACGGAATGAAAAAGGATGTTGCACTTAAAATCTGTGCTCAGGCGGTACTCGGCAGTGCAAAAATGATACTTGAAGCAAATGAGCATCCATACGACTTAATCGACAAGGTATGTTCGCCCGGAGGCACAACAATAGAAGCTGTTACATCACTTCAAAAAGACGGTTTTAACAGTGCAATTCACGACGCAGTAAACAAAGCATTAGAAAAGGACAAGCTACTGTAAAACAGCTAAAATAGGAGAATAAAATGAAATACGATATTCAAGGCGGTGCCTCCCCTGTTTTGATTTGCAATCTTCAAGACGAAGAAAGCGTAATTACACGAGGTCAAAATATGAGCTGGATGAGTCCGAATATCAGAGTTGAGGCACATTCAGGCAAAACGTTATCAAGAAGCTTTTTCACTGAAAAATCAATAATGAACACTCGATATACAGCAGTCGGCGGCTTCGGTACCATTGCCTTTGCAAGTACGCTTCCCGGTGAAATTGTCGCATTAAAGCTTGACGGCTCAAAGGATTATCTTTGTCAGAGAACATCTATCCTTGCTTCAACCTTTGATGTTATTGTATCAAGATACATAAACGAAAAAATTGACACCTCACTTTTTGGTGAGGACGGATTTACAATAGAAAGAGTATCAGGACAAGGCGTAATTTTTCTTGAAACAGACGGCTCGATAATTAATTATCCGCTTCAGGCCGGTCAGCAGATTATCGTTGAAACAGGCAGAGTTGTTATGGCAAGCGGCAGCTGTGAGATAGAATTAAAAAAGCAAAAGAATTTGAACGACCCCGATAAAATTGTTTACAATACCATTGTAACGGGTCCGGGAATGGTTTTGCTTCAAACTATGTCTTCAAGCAAAATTGCACACGAAATGCAAAAAAGAATGAAATAAAGAAAAACCGTTCACGGAATTAATCTCCGAGAACGGTCTTTTTTTACATTACATATACTTTTTTATCTCGTCAACCTTATTGAGCTGCTCCCAAGGAACATTTAGGTCTTCCCTACCCATATGGCCGTAAGCGGCAACAGCCTGATATATCGGTCTTCTCAAATCGAGAGTCTTGATAAT
>CAMFQI010000069.1 GCA_945980015.1 uncultured Eubacterium sp.
TACACCTAAGCCTTCGTCGGCAGCGTCAGATGTGTATAAGAGACAGTCCGGTACAATCATTCTCGGACTGTTCAGATATTTCGGTCAGACTGTTGTTAACTTCAAGACACTTTGCAACAACGAAAAGGACGGCGCAGGAATAACCTACAATTCAAGAAACGATACCTTCTCCGTTTCAGGCGCAGAATCTTCGACGCACAGCGTTACACTCAAAAAAATTGAATTCTTAGGTAACAACAACTACTACAAGGTTACCGCTTCGGTAAGCGGTGTAAGAGGCATATCAAAGGTTGTAGCGGTTATTCAGCGTAACAGACTTGATTCAACTCTCGGCTTTAGCATCAAGGCATTAAAGTGGTCATAATAAAACAAAAAAGACTCCCGGAAGCTTGATTTTTCCGGGAGATTTTTTGTGTATAAAGTAATGATTAATAAAGCTTTTCGCCGTTTTCAATGGCCATTATTTGGTCAACTCTTGTTTGGTGTCTTCCGCCCTCAAATTCGGTATTAAGGAAAACGTCAACAAGCTCGATTGCTGTTCCTGCACCGATTACTCTGTCGCCCATACAAAGACAGTTTGCATCATTATGAAGTCTTGTATACTTTGCGCTGAAATAATCACTGCAGCAGCATGCACGAATGCCCTTTACTTTGTTTGCCGCCATTGAAATACCGACACCTGTGCCGCAGCAAAGAATTGCAAAATCAGCCTCACCGCTTACCACCTTATCACAAGCCTTTTGCGCCGAAATTGCGTAATCGAAGCGTTCGGGAGTGTAGCACCCTACATCAATATAATCAACGCACGTTTCCTCCAAATGTTTTTTTATTGCCTCCTTGAGCGGAAAGCCTGCGTGGTCAGAGCCTAATACTACCATAAATTTATCCTACCTTTTCAGCTTTAATTTCAGTTCCCTTTCAGCCTGACTCTGTCTCAAATAAACAGGAACAAGCCGCTGGGGAGTAATTGGTTTTTTGTTTTTTATTGCACTCGCAATGCTAACTGCGTTTTGGTAAATTCTATCCTGAGATGCCAATTCGCAGTTATCAAGCGAAAGATTTTCAAAGCAAAGCTTTGTGCCGTCGCCTGCTATAACAACATTTTCTTTATCGCAAAGCTCATTCCTTAAATCGTCTATAGAGATAGCTCTATCATCACAAAGTCGGTTTACAACACCGTTTTTTATCTCAAACAAGGCGTTATAAAACTGCATTCTTCTTGCGTCCATAACGGCGCATACAACACAATCCGTATCAACAAAATTATAGGCAATTGCTTCAAGAGTCGATACGCAGTAACAGGGAGTTTCATAATTAAACGCTATTCCCTTAACGGTTGCAATTCCTATTCTCACGCCTGTAAACGAGCCGGGACCTACAGTAACGGCAATGCCGTCAAGCTCACTAAACGAATGACCCTGCATTACCCTTTTTATCATCGGCAAAAGAGTTTCGCTATGCGTTAAGCCGGAGTTTACAAATTCACTTTTTAGTACGATTTCGTTGTCGGTTAAGGCAACGCTTGCCGTCACCGCAGTTGAATCAAGTGATAAAATCATTTCAATCCTCTAAATAATCAGATTTTTGTTTTACGGTAAATTTTCTTGAATTTTCGCCGAGCTTTTCAATTTCAATAATAATTGCATCGTCGGGCAATGCGCCGAAAATATTTTCGCTCCATTCGGCAAGAATGTATGAATCATCATTAAGATAATCGAAATATCCCGTTGAATACAAATCATCCCAGGTTTCAACTCTGTACATATCAAAATGATACACTCTCGCATTTTCGCCGATATACTCATTACAAATTGCAAAGGTCGGTGAGGACACCTCGGCATCTATTCCGAGACCTTTGACAAAGCCCGAGGTAAATGCAGTCTTGCCCATTCCCAAGCCTCCGAGAAAAGCAATCACGCTTCCCTTTGGTACACTTTTTGCAAATTCCGAGGCAAATTGAAGCGTTTGCTCGTAGCTTTCGGAAATAAACTCCCTCATTAGAAAAGACCTACCGTATTACCGTTTTCATCAATATCAATTCTGTAAGCGGCAGGAGATTTTGAAAGTCCGGGCATAGTCATAATTGAGCCTGTTTGACAAACAATGAAGCCTGCACCGTTTGAAAGAGACGCACTTGATACTGTAATTCTAAAGCCTTCGGGCTTGCCGAGAAGCTTCGGATTATCCGAAAGACTGTACTGAGTTTTCGCCATACAAACAGGCATTTTGTCAGCACCGAGCTTAATGAAGCCGTCGATGGATGCTTTTGCCTCCTTTGTATAATCAACGCCGTCGGCACCGTAAATTTCTTTTGCGATAGTTTCTATCTTTTCATAAACAGGCATATCAAGGTCATAAAGATGATGGAAATTGTTTTCCTTATCACAGGCTTCAACAACCTTTTGAGCAAGCTCAACGCCGCCTGCTCCGCCCTCGGCAAAGCATTTTGTCACAGCAAAATCAGCACCCTTTGATTTGCAATATTCCTCAACAAAATCAATTTCTGCCTGAGTGTCGGCATAAAAATGATTAATTGCAACTACAACAGGCACACCGTATTTTTTAAGATTATCAATATGAGCGCCGAGATTTACGCATCCTTTTTTAAGCGCATCAATATTTTCTTCCTTCAAATCCTCCTTTGCAACACCGCCGTTATACTTCATAGAACGAACGGTTGAAACGAGAACAATACAGGACGGTGTAAGTCCTGCAAAGCGGCATTTGATATCTAGAAATTTTTCTGCGCCCAAGTCTGAGCCGAAGCCGGCCTCGGTAATGGTATAGTCAGCCAATTTCAATGCAGTTTTTGTTGCACGAACACTGTTGCAGCCGTGAGCAATATTTGCAAAAGGACCGCCATGCATAATAGCGGGAGTATTTTCAAGCGTTTGAACAAGATTAGGCTTAATTGCTTCCTTAAGCAATACGGTCATTGCGCCGTTTGCCTTAATATCACGGCAATAAACAGGCTCGCCGTCGTAGGTATATGCAACAAGAATATCGCCAAGTCTCTTTTTCAAATCAAAAATATCGTTTGCAAGGCAGAGAATAGCCATAACCTCACTTGCAACGGTAATGCAAAAATGGTCTTCTCTCGGAATACCATTGAGCTTTCCGCCGAGTGAATTGATAATATTGCGAAGCGCTCTGTCGTTCATATCAAGGCAACGCTTTACCTGAATCGATCGAGGGTCGATATTAAGCTCATTTCCCTGCTGAATTGAATTGTCGAGCATAGCGCACATTAGATTGTTTGCAGAGGTAATGGCATGCATATCGCCTGTGAAATGAAGATTGATATCCTCCATAGGAACAACCTGAGAATATCCGCCTCCTGCGGCACCGCCCTTTATTCCGAAAACAGGACCAAGCGACGGCTCACGCAAAGCAATAATTGCTTTTTTTCCGATTTTTGCCATTGACTGTCCGAGACCTATCGAAACAGTAGTCTTTCCCTCGCCCGCCGGTGTGGGATTTACGGCAGTTACCAAAATAAGCTTACCGTCCTTTTTGTCCTTTAATCTGTTCAGAACATCGTCGGAAATCTTTGCTTTATAATGACCGTAAGGGTCAATTTCGGATGATGAAATACCGAGTGAAGCGGCAATTTCGGTTATATCCTTCATATTAGCCTGCTGAGCAATTTCAATATCTGTAAGCATAAAAGTCCTCCCTGAATTTTTTGCTATAGGTATTATAACACATAAAGTAAAACATTCCAACAAAAAATTACTTTTTTATGTTGAAAAAGTAACTAAATAATAATATAATATAGTTCAAGCTGCAATAGGAGGTGAATTATGTCGGATATATCAGCAAACACAAGTGCAAGAATTCAAAAAAAGGATATAGGCTCTTTTATTAAGGGCACGGACATAATCACTCTGCTTACCGCAATTGCGGCTTCTGTTTACGGACTTATTTGCGTTTACAGTGCTACATATTCAAATCTCACGGACGGTAAAATTATTACATCGGATGTTAGGACTATGCTTATTTCCGTTTTAGGCGGATTGATAATTGCGATAATAGTTTCAAACGTCGACTATGAATCAATATCGAAATTTTGGCCGATAATCGCAATAGGCTGTATAGGTCTTATGATTTTCACGCTCTTATTCGGTGTTGCGCCGCCGGAGAGACCCGATTCAAAATGCTGGATAGACTTAAAGGTTTTCTATTTTCAACCGTCGGAGTTATTAAAGGTCGGCTTTATCATTTCGTTTTCGTATCACCTCGATTTAGTCAGGGACAACATAAACAAGCTTAAATCAATTATTCCGCTTGTAATTCACGGCGCAGTACCTGTAGGTCTTGTTCTTCTTACAGGTGACGCGGGAAGCGCCTTGATATTTATGGTAATGTTTATCGGAATGTTGTTCTTTGCAAGAGTAAATGCAGGATATTTCGTTGCAGGCATTTGTGCAATCTTCGTAGCGTTTGTTTTGGCGTGGAAAACAGGAATAATTGATGGTATTCAAAGGCAAAGAATAGTTGCGCTTTTCTATCCGGAGCAATATGCAGACGCAATGTATCAGCAAAACAACGGCAAAATTGCAATGGGCTCAGGCGGCTTGTTCGGTCAGGGCTTTTTGCAGGGCGATATGACTCAAAGCGGAGCAGTTCCCGTTAACGAAAGCGATATGATTTTGTCCGTTGCAGGCGAGGAATTCGGCTTTGTCGGTGCTATGGCGGCAATACTCATTCTTATGATTCTTGTTAT
The DNA here is from genome assembly GCA_945980015.1 of uncultured Eubacterium sp. Lineage (GTDB taxonomy): Bacteria > Bacillota > Clostridia > Oscillospirales > Acutalibacteraceae > Eubacterium_R. The sequence continues at coordinate 4,727 of CAMFQI010000069.1, forward strand.
TCGCATCATCAAAATCGGTATGAGTGCAAGGGACAATGCCGGATATTTAATGTGCAGCGGTATAGCGGTTATGCTTTTTGCACAGGTTTTGGTAAACGTCGGAATGGAGCTTTCGCTTCTTCCGTGTATAGGTATTACGCTTCCGCTTTTCAGTGCCGGCGGCTCGTCGTCACTTTGTATTTATCTTGCAATAGGTCTTGAGCTTTCTATTTACAGATTTTCAAGAACGCCGTCAGACACACTGTTTTATACAAAATAATAATACGAATTATAAAAGACAGAGGCAATTTAGCTTCTGTCTTTTTTTGCAATATCTTTTAGTATTTCTTTTGTATTAAGCCTTGGATTTTTGCTGACGTCAACTATCAATTTTTCAAGCTCGTTTTTTATTTCGGCATTACAATAGCCGAGTTCAACAAGCTCATTACCGCCTATGGCTAGGTCGCATATTCTGTAAGGCTCGTTATTTGAAATAATTTCGTTTGCAAGACGCTTTATTTCCTCAAACAATACGAGGCTTTCACCTGCATATTGAAGATTATGAGATTTCATATCGGCAAGCTTAACCTCCATAAAATCAAAGAATAAGTCCTCACCGAGTGCACGAAGCCAGAATTTTATACTCTCGCCGGTTGGTGAAATTTTTTTATCGTGAATTTCAATAAGCTTCAAAATCTTTTTTGTATATTCCCTGCTCGTTTTCAGACGTTTGAGCACTACTTCGGATATTTCTACGCTTCTTTGCGGATGACCGAAGAAATGGTCAACGCCCTTACTGTCTGTCGTCTTGCATTGAGGCTTACCTATATCGTGGAGCAAAACGGCAAGACGAAGATAATCCTTATTTTCACAGTACGAAACGGACTTTACAATATGGGTATAAACGTCGTACAAATGCCATTTAGTGTTTTGTTCACAGCTAAAGCAAGGTATAAGCTCGGGAATAATAACGCCGATAACGTCCTTAAATTCAAGTAAAATTCTTTCGCAGCTATCACCCGCAAGCAATTTCATAAGCTCCGAGTATATCCGCTCTGCCGAAATATTCTTCAAAAGTTCGGCATTTTTGTGAATAGAGTCTGCGGTTTCACTTTCAATTTTGAAGCCGAGAGTTGAGGCAAAGCGAAGCGCACGCATAATTCGTAACGCATCCTCGTTAAAGCGTTTATCGGGATTACCAACTGTACGGATAATCCCGTTTTTTATATCATCAATACCGCCGAATTTATCAACAATGCCGTCATGCTCGTTATAGGCAAGGGCGTTTACGGTAAAATCCCTGCGTGACAAATCATCACTCAAATCAGTAACAAACTCCACGCTTTCGGGATGGCGGGCGTCAAGATATTTTCCGTCGGTTCTGTAGGTCGTTATTTCAAACGGCTCGCCGTCTATAACGGCAGTAACTGTTCCGTGCTTCAAGCCTGTTTCAAAAAATCTTATACAGTATTTTTTCAAGGCAGCCTCAATTTCAAGCGGCTTTGCCGAGGTTGTGATATCAAAATCGTTGCAGGTTCTGTTCATCAAATAATCACGAACACAACCGCCGACAAAATACGCCTCATAGCCGCAGTTACATAATGCTTTGAATATTAAATTTGCATTATTTGGTATGTTCATAATTCACCTTGATGTAATAATTTCTTGATTTTGAATAAAAATAGTTTTATGAAAATGTTTTTTAGTTATTTATGTGCAGCGTTAATAGGCGGTGGAGGATATTGCCTTATCGAAATACTATGGAGAGGACGAACGCACTACTCAATGTTTTTTGCTGGCGCAATAGTACTGAGCAGCTTTTATTATATCACAAACCGATTCAGTTTTCCATTTTGGCTCAAATGCATCATCGGTATGATAATCATAACAGGCGTTGAGCTTATTTTCGGAATAGTCTTTAAT
>CAMFQI010000070.1 GCA_945980015.1 uncultured Eubacterium sp.
GTATTATTAAATTATAGTAATTTTTTCGGGAGGGAAAATAATGAGTACTTGCTGGTTACAGGGAAAAACCGTTGTCGTTACGGGTGCGTCGGGAGGTATGGGCGCAGGAATTGCGGCAACGCTGATAAAAAAGCACGGCTGCACCGTAATAGGTATTGCAAGAAACGAAAGAAAGATTTTGAATTTTATAAACGAGCTTGGAGAGGAAAATGCAAAGCGTTTCAGCTACAGGCTTTTTGATGTTTCCGTAAGGGAAAATTGGGAGGATTTTGCAAAAGAGCTTGAAGAAAATAATATTGCGGTTGATGTTCTCATCAACAACGCAGGTATTCTGCCGAAATTCAAAAGGTTTGACAGGTATTCTTATGAAGAAATTGAAAGAGCGATGAACATCAATTTCTATTCCTGCATTTATTCCGTAAAAACAATGCTCCCTATCTTGCAAAAGTCAAGCACACCTGCTATAATAAATATTGACTCATCGGCGGCACTTATGACGCTTGCAGGTACCTCGGTGTATTCGGCCTCGAAAGCGGCGCTCAAAAGCTATACCGAAGCATTAAGACTTGAGTTTGCCGGAAAAATATATGTCGGTATGGTATGTCCCGGCTTTACAAAGACCGATATTTTCTCCGGACAGGGAGACGTCGGCAAGGGCAGAGGCTCAAAAATAATAGAAATGGTTTCTACCGACTGCGACAAAATGGTAAAAATGATTATGTTCGGTATTGAACGCAAAATGCCAATGCAGGTTCGTGGAATGGACGCACACGCAATGAGCATATGCAACAGACTTTTGCCGGTTGCCGGCTCAAAGCTTTACAGCACGATTATGAAGGCTGCAAAGGTTGACATCTTTGACGAGGTATTCCTCGACTGATTGCGTGACAAAATACAGTAATTTAGGCAAGCTGATTTTCGGCTTGCCTTTATTTTTTTGCAAAGGAGAAAAGCTATGACGCAGGACATCACAAAACAAAAGTATCTCAACTTCAAGGAGATAGCCGCTTACTCGCTCGGTCTTTTCGGATTTCAGGCGATTGTCGGTCTTCTCAACAGCTATCAGGCTGAATTTGACGGCTCGATTTTGGGCGTAAACGTCAGCATTGTTGCAATTCTTATATTGATAGCTAAAATCGTATCGGCAGTTGCGGACCCCGTCGTTGGAAATTTGGTTGACCGTTCAAAGAGTAAAATGGGAAAATTCAAGTCGATGATTGTTTATTCAATCGTGCCGCTTTTGGTATTTACGGCTATGGTATTTATTGATGTTCCGTTTAAGGAGAACAAGACGACGACTTACATTTGGATTTTCGTAACATATTTCATTTGGAGCATTGCAATGACAATGGGCGACGTTCCCTCGCAGGGTATCGCCTCTGCGCTTACTCCGAATCCCGAGGAGAGAACTAACGTTGTTTCTATTTCAAACACCTTTAAGCAGGTAGGCTTCAGCGCATGCGTTGTTATCGTTCCTATCGTTTGTCTTATCATTCCCAACGGCTCAAGGGTTTTCGTTAAAAGCGGCGAAACAGATACTCCGATGATTGCGCTCGAATATCTCGGTACTGCAATACTCACGGCAGTTTTGGGCTGCTTGCTTTTCGCTCTTATCCCGCTTGTTAACAGGGAGCGTGTAACCGTCAGCAACACAGAAAAAACTACCGCTAAGGATATGATTTTTGCACTCAAAAACAACAAACCGTTTATGCTCGTTATCATTTCGTACTTTCTCGGCTTCGGCAGACAGATGGCAATGGGTATTCAAGTGCAGGCTGCTACGGTTATTCTCGGAAGCCAGAATTTAGTTGCCGTTTTAGGTATCGTTACCGCAGTCGGCTCAATGATAAGCATGGCACTTTGTCCGCTTCTTATCAAAAAGCTTGACGAACGCAAGGCGTATATTTTGCTTTCGGTTTACGGCTTTGCGGCTTCGATTTTCAGCTTCGCAGTCGGATATTTTTGGTTCAAAAATCCGCAGAATATCGTGCTCACCGTTTTGTTCTACGCAAGTCTTTTCCTTATCGGTCTTCAATTCGGCGCCGTAACTCTTATGCCGATGATTATGACTGCGGACTGCGTGGACTACTACGAGCATAAAACAGGCAAGAGAATGGAGGGCACCTGCTATTCAATTCTCACTTTGACAATCAAGGTTTGTCTTGCACTCGGTACTGCAGTCGGTCTTGTATTCGTTCAAATGAGCGGTTATTATGACTCGCTCGCAACAGGTGAATTCACGCTTCAAACAAAGAATATCATCTTCTTCGCATATACCGCTTTGCCGGGTATTCTCGCTCTGCTTTCGGTTATTCCGATGATTAAGTACGACATCGTCGGCGACAGGAAAAAGCAAATCAGCGAGGAGCTGGCAAAAAAAAGATAATAGAATCAGTTTGTTTGATTATAGAAACGGCTCTCCCTGTGATTATGAAGGGAGAGCCGTTGTTATGCCGTATTATTTATTCAAAACCTTTTTTGGTTTTTTGATTTTATTAAGCTGGGCGTTGATTTCCAAAATCTGTTCCTTTGTGAACTTACCTCCGAGCATCATCAAAACTCGCTTAACGGAGAAGCCCATTGCCATCTCAATCATAGTTTTGTTGATACTGAAGCCCATAACCGATTTCTTTTCGCCCTTTTTCTTCTTTTCCTTGCCGTCGCTTCCGTCTGCGGAATATGCGCCGAGCAGAGTTTTTAATAATCTAAGAGCGTAAAGCTTTCCTCTGAACGAAGCAAGAATGTCGCCGAGAGTATCGTTGATTGAATAATATCCGACAGGCGTTTCAATCTCGAACCAGTTGATAACGCCGCCCTCTTCCTTCATAATGTAATCCTCGTTGAACTTTTCAACCTTTTTGATTACACTTTCATCGGTAAGCTCGCCTGCTTTTGCGCAAATCTTCGTTTCCTCTGCCGTGTTCGGTACGTCGAAGTAGAAGAACGGATACTTGCCTTTCTTTTGTACTCCGAGGCTTACGCCGTTTGCAAAAAGCTCAACCTCGTCTTGGTTTGTGTAAACGGTAACCTTTGTTGTTTCTTCAACTCTGTCGATATATCTCTTGCCGCAGATGTGAAGCATTGGCTTATCGGAAAGCCAAGCCTGATATGCGTAGTAGGAGTCCTTTTTGTATTTTCTGTCGAATGTCACAAGTCCCTTGTGATTCATTCCGTTTTCGCCGCCCTCGGCTCTTGCGTCAGCCGCGAAGTCGAACATATTCCACACGTGAGTAGCCCAAAGATACGGTCTTTCGGCAATCTGCTTGATTAATTCCTCGTGATAATATGCCTGATATTCCTCGGTGTAGTCGCCCTGCTCAGGATTTGAGGTGTGCCAATTAAGAGCCTCACAGCCGTATTCGCTCAGTCCGATTGCCCTGTCGGGATATTTCTTATGGAAATTATCAAACCACGGACCGTTCATAGCAGCGTTGCCGCCGTACCAACCAAAGTAATGATTGTAAGAAAGCACGTCCGAAATCTTTGTATACTCGTCGTCGATACTGCAAGCCGTCAAAACTGCAACGGTTGTCGGTCTTGTTTTATCAAGACTGTGAACAAGGTCGTTGAGCATATAGTGATTATCGAGCAAGCTTTTGCTTGAGCCGTTCATCGAAATTTCGTTTGAAAGTCCCCAAACCACAATACACGGGTGGTTGTAGTTTTGAACAATAAGCTCGGTCATTTGGCTCTTTGTGTTTTCAAAGCCGCCGGGCATATGATTCGAGATATACGGAATTTCAGCCCATACAACGAGACCCCTCTCATCGCATAAATCATAGAACACCTGCGAGTGCTGATAGTGAGCAAGACGTATTGTATTTGCACCCATTTCGCAGATAAGGTCAATATCCTCTCTGTGATGCTCCTCCAAAAGTGCATTACCGATGTCAGGTCTGTCCTGATGGCGTGATACACCACGAAGCGGATATTCACGACCGTTGAGAATGAAGCCCTTTTGAGGGTCAATCTTGTAGCTTCTGCAACCGAAACGGCTTGAAACCTCGTCAACCGCCTCACCGTCAACAATAAGTCTTGCCGTTGCAGAATAAAGATACGGGTCCTTTACGCCGTCCCATAAATGTACGTTTTCAATTACTGCGCTTGCTTTCGGATTTTTGCCCTCGGCGGTAACTGTTGCAATTTCGTTTTCGCCGTCGAAAATTGTAAATTCAACCTTGCCGTTTGCATATGCCTGTAACTCAATCTCGGCATTTTTGCCGTTTACGGTCGGTGTAATCGCAATACCGGGAGCACCGAAATAATCAAGGTCAAAGTGATTTTTGTTAACGCCGAGCAATAAAACGTCACGATAAATTCCGCCGTAAAACGTAAAGTCAGCCATCTGCGGATAAACGTAGTTATTCGGGCTGTTATCGGCGGTGATAACAAGCAAATTTTCGTCCTTAATGCCGTCAAGTTTTGCACGGAAGGTAGAGTAGCCGCCGTCGTGAGATACAATTTCCTTGCCGTTGAAATATACCTTACCTGTTGAATTTACGCCGTCAAGCTGAATGTAAACCTCGTCGCCCTCGGGAAAATCGTCCTTTTTCAGCGACTTTGCAAAGTAGCCGACGCCTCTGTAATAATCATTTCCGCCGTCCTGACCGTCCTTGCCGTTCCAGGTATAAGGGAGATTCAGTTCCTCCCAATCATGCGGCAGATGTGACGGAACGGATTTTGCATCCTTGGAGAACAGCCAGCCCTCATTGATTTTTTTAATAATACGCATAGTCATAACCTCACTGATAATTTTTTAGTTTTGTTCCTCGTTGCTTTGAGCAAAAGACTGCTCCTGCTTATAGTCGATATTGTAGATGAACCACATTGAAAGAGTCATAACTGCAAGACCGATTACGAGGAAAATGATATATAAGTTCTTTATATTCTTTGAAGCCTCGACAGTTTGAGTAACGGCGGTTTCAACATATCCCACCTTGCTCAGTGCAAGCGCAACAAGTGCCGAGCCGATACCCTGCGAAAGCTTACGGAAGAAGGAATAAAGCGCATAAAGTGACGCTTCCTCTCTTACTCCCTTTTTACGATAGCTCATTTCGATACAGTCTGCAATGATTGCCCAAACAATAATTTGGAACACGCAGCAGCCGACATTAACAACCATAAGACCGATTACATAAATCAATATGCCCTTGTTGTCCGGTGTGATTGGTAAAACGAGCATAATAAGACCTGCGATTACGCTGATTGCGCCCGAAATTGTAATTAACTTTTTCTTGCCGATTTTTGCAACAATGCTCGAAGCGAACGGCATAAATGCTACAAGCGGAAGATACGAAGCAATCATTGCAAGCGTAGCCTTGCCTGCGTCGTTAAAATAGAATTGGAAAACAAGATTGTTTACCGACATTGTAGAGTTGTAGAAGACTACAACCGCAACAGTTGCAATAGTAATTGCAAGCATTGCACGGTTTGAGAAGAATGACTTCACGGTTGAGATGTAGTTCACCTTTTGAGCCTGCGGTGCGTCCTCACGAACAACACGTTCGGTTACCATTTTTCTCATAGCAAAAAATACAATAAACGCCAAAATGGAGAAAATGATTGCAACAATAAACAGTCTGTCGCTTGAAAGCTGATTATCCTTGTAAACGACCTTCGGCAAAATCATAATGAGCACGGCAGGAAGCGAAGCACCGATACTTCTGAAAGTAGAAAGCGTTGTGCGTTGCTTCGGGTCCTCTGTAATTACAGAGTGAAGCGAGCCGTAAGGAACGTTAATCATTGTGTATGCAACCGACCACAAGCAGTATGAAGCAAGACACCAAATGATTTTTCCGAGCTGTGAAAAGCCTGTTACAGGTGTGAAAAGCATTATTGAAGTTACAACAAGAAATACCGCGCCTATTGCAATCCACGGCATAAACTTACTTTTCTTGCTTATTCTCTTTCGGTCAACCATATTGCCGATAAGAATATCGTTTATCGCGTCCCAAACCTTTGAAACAACGATTATCCACGCCCAATTTTCTGCGCTCAGTCCGATACATTGCGTGTAAAATAGGTACATATACGCCGACACAAGCTGAAACGAGAAGTTACAACCCATATCGCCGAAAGCGTAGCCTATCTTATCACGCATTCCGAAAGGACGAAGCCTTTGTGAATTTTCCATAAATTTACCCCTTTAATTAAAAATATATTAGCAATATTATTATACCATGTTAATGTACATTATTCAAGTAATATAATTTTTCAAGAAATGTAATAATTATCCTGAAAAGTCTAAAACGCCCGGCGAATGCCGAGCGTTTGTAATTGTAATTTGTTTAAGTGTGATTACTTTACAGCTTCTTCAACTGCAACTGCGCAAGCAACGGTTGCACCAACCATTGGGTTGTTACCCATGCCGATAAGTCCCATCATTTCAACGTGAGCCGGAACTGATGATGAACCTGCGAACTGAGCGTCTGAGTGCATTCTGCCCATTGTATCTGTCATACCGTATGAAGCAGGACCTGCAGCCATGTTATCAGGATGAAGTGTACGTCCTGTACCGCCGCCTGATGCAACTGAGAAGTACTTCTTACCCTGTTCGATACATTCCTTCTTGTATGTGCCTGCAACAGGATGCTGGAAACGTGTCGGGTTAGTTGAGTTACCTGTGAT
>CAMFQI010000071.1 GCA_945980015.1 uncultured Eubacterium sp.
CACCTAAGCCTTCGTCGGCAGCGTCAGATGTGTATAAGAGACAGCTATTTATAGTCAATCAGTTGAGTGTTGCGTTGTACTGAACGCCGTTTCTGATAATTGACTTGAAGTTTACGCCTGTAAGCTTTGAAGCCTCATTCTTTGATGCCAAAGCGGCGTCGGTAGCGTTAATCTTACCGTCGTTGTTGAAATCAAGAGCGATTACACCAACCTTTGCACCCTCAACTGAGGTTGCGCCGTCGAACGAAACTGTTCTGTCAATGCCCTTGTCAGCTACAAACTTAACATCTGTTACGCCAAGCGGAACTTCGATTGTGAAGCTACCGTTAACGTCAGTTCTTGCAACTCTCTCGCCGTTAACAAAGATTGATACGTTCTCAAGTGCATAAGTACCTGCTGTACCAACATTGTCGATAGCCTCTGTAACAACACCGCTTACTGTGTAAGATGTTGCAGCAGCAGGAATGTCGAGTGCGTTTTCAGCCATAACAACATTCTTCTTTGCTACATAAGCGTCGCTAACAAGAGTAGTGCTTGTGTTCTGTGCAGCAATAACTGCCTTTGCAAGAGCAACAATGTAGTTGTTCCATGTTGCATCGGAGTAAACAGTTTCGCCTGCGTTTACAAGCTGACCGTTTTCAACTGCACCGTATTCAGGTGTAGCGCTTCCTGTGAAGCTAACAGTAGCAACTCCTGTTAATTCATCATAAGTAGCGGAGATGTAATTCTTGGTTGTACCTGTAAGGTGAGCAATTTCCTTTTCAAGCTTTGTTCCCTCGTATCCACGGGAGATAACAAGGTCTTCATACTTCTTGAACAAGCGGTTTGCTTCCTTGATTTCTACTGAAGAAGCGTCGGTTGTGTAAGTTTTATTGCCCTGAGCGTCAACGTCAGTTACCCAAACAAGCTTTTCGCCGTTTCTTGCAATCTGAACCATCTTCTCATAGGTTGCAACATCGTAGTTTACACTGTCCTTACCTGCACGAGCGGCAATGATATCTTCAGTAATCAATGTCATAAGTGAGGTGTCAACGTTCTTCTTTGCTTGCTGTACATTGTATGTGAGGTTATCCTCTAACTTTGTATAGAAGCCACGGTAATCATTTGTACCGTCGTTTGGTTTAATAATCTCGTGTGTGAGTGCGAACTTATATGTCCACGCATCATTGGAGTTAACTCTCTTGCCCTCTGTTGTATAATACTGGAACTGTACCTGCTCATACAACTGAGCGCCTGTGTCTGTTGTAGCAAGAGTATTGGTCTTGCCGTAGTAAGGATATGCATAGGTTGTTGCGTCCCAACCGTCCTCATATGCCTCGGCGTTAGCGATATAATACAAATCGCCAACCTTTACTACCGGTGTGCCAACCTTGTCCTTATTGTTTACTACATCAGCGTCTGTGAGATGCTCATTAGAGTAAACAGGGAACTTGAACTCTTCGTCATAGTAGTAGTAACCGTTCTTTACGAAGAAGTTTTCGGACATCTTGTCTGTTGTTGCGCTTGCAGTAGCAGGCTTGAATGCAACATCACCGGTTGTGCTTAATGATGAAATCTTCTGTGAATCAAGAACAGTTGTAGAAACAAGCTGTGATGCGTTTTCAAGAGTGATAGGAGCAGCAACCTGCTTTACAACCTCCTTGAATGCCTTTTGAAGGTTATCGTTTGTTGTTGATGAAGCGTATTCAGCATTATAATCAGTATAGTCAAAAGGCTGATATGGAGCCATTTCCTGAAGATAGCTGTTATATGTTCTCTGAAGCTCATCTGTTCCGCTTGTATCAGCGATTACAACTGATGTTGTACCGATATCATATGTATCTGTATCGATATAAGCACGAAGATCCATATCATACTTTTCAGCCTTTACAGATGTTGTGCCGTCATACTTGAGCCACTTAACATCAGCGGCTGAACCGTCGGTTGGTAATGTTACGAAGTTGATACCCCTTGTAGGAGTAGCAGCTGTTACGCACTGGCTTGTGATAAGCTCAGGAGCTACGGTAATGTTAGTGTAATTACCCGAAGCGTCTGTTTCAACAGTCTTGATAAGTGCATTACCTGTATCCTCGCTCATTGCAAGACCGATATGTGTTCTTGTTGTAACATCTCTTGTGTAGCTGGTTACATTACCGTTTGCATCCTTAACAGCATACGGATCAAGCTGTGCCTGAAGCTCATCATATGTATAACCTGCGTAAACGGTTACGCCGTTAATGGTTGATGAAGTACCTCTGTACCATACGCCGTCAAGCGAATAGTCATACTTTGATACTTCGAGAATGTCACCTGTCTCGGAGTCAAACGCAACATAAGCATTACCGTTTGTGTCTGCTGCATACAAGCCTGTAAGGTCAGATTCTGTGATACCGAAGGTGTCAACCTGTCCCGGATTGTTATTTGTAATTACAAGGTTCTTATAAACGTTTACTGTTACGCCTCTTTCAACCTCATATTCTTCATAGTCGGCTGCTTTAGTCGGGAAATATGCACCCGAATTTGAGTTGTAGCCAACCAATGTCTTACCTGCCCAGTCCTTATCAACAGAAAGGTTGAGGTAGCAGGTAGCCTGCTGATCGCTGTAAAGCTTCTGCTTTGTCGGATTAGCAGCTGTGCCAAGGTATACGTCATAAGTAAGGACAAATGTAACAAGTGTGCTTGATGACGGACCGTTAGCAGATGCGCTGATCTTAATGCTCTCTTCAGGAGCGATAACCTTACCGTTCGGGCTGTCGAATGTAACGTTCATGCTCGGAGAAGCATTGTACTGTAAGCTCTTAGCTACGATAAAGTATCTGTCGTCGGCAACGATATTGCCGCTCTTGTCCTTGTAGAATCTGTTAAGACCTGTTGCGTTGTTTGAAATTGTGATAGTTGTTTCACCGATGTTTGCGCCGGCTGTGATATTAGCACGTGACGGATTGTTTACAGATACCGTTGCAGCGTTGAACTGGTGATCCTTTAACTGAGGAAGGAAGCCCGGAACAAAGTAGCTTACTGCCTTTACTATGAACATCAAGCCCTGCCATGAGCCCTTGCCCATCTCAGTATATGTTTCCTCTGCGTTACCGCCGAGTGCACCGTAAAGGTTGCTTACAAGGTTTCCGAGAACACCGTTGTCCTTCGAGCCTTGAGTTGTTTCATCAATGTAGCCCTTGCTGTATGCAAATACATTAGCGCTAAGCATTGAGTCAAACGGAGTAGAAGTATTCATATCCGATGATGTCGGAAGTATCTTATAATATGTTTGTGAACTCTGGCGCTTGCCGAATACACCGTTTACGAACGAAGCAACAACCTCGTCGTATACAAGGCAGTCAATACCCTTTGTCATAACAGGCTCTGTTGTGAACATAACGAGAAGCTGCTCAAGAACCTTTGTGATACCCTTAACCTGTGTTGTACCGTCTGTCAAAGATGTACGGTTGCCGCTGATTTCAAGAAGCGGAAGGATAACACCCTCATAAAGGAATTCGTAAGAATTGAACTGACCTGCCTTTGCGTTCTTGCCGTACTGGATAGTACCGAGTAACGGCCATACGCTGTTAGCAATATTGTCGATATTTTCCCAAATTGTGTTGTTGATAGTAACAGAGCATTTGCCTGTTGACTCTGAAACAACACCGAGAAGTGAAGCAACGCCCTTACCGTATGTCTTGCTTGCAGTTGTGTTCCATGATGGCTCTGCGAACTCATCCATAGAAGCATAGTAGCAAATTACGGAGTTGAGAATATCGAAGATTGTTGTCTTGTCTGTTGCAGGATTGGACTCGTATACGTTCCAGATGTTACCGTTCTTGTCACGGCAAGGAACAACCGAGTTAAGAAGATATCCTACTGCGTCACGGCACATCGGAAGTATAACGTCAAGATAGAGGTTATTCTTACCGTCGCCGTCAACATCCTTAACAGCCTCATAGTAACCGTTAGCTGTTGAAACAAGCTGATCGTAATCCTTTGTAGGAAGCGAGTATGAGAGATACTCTCTGAGTGCTACGAATGCAACACCCTCTGCGTCCTTTGCATAAGACCAATCAATCTGATGGATTGACTTTGTATCAGCAATGAGCTGAATGCAAGCAATTATGAGAGGAACAACTGCGCCCTCAATATTTGCTTCATTGAGATTATTGCTTTGTGTTTTGTCCGAAATACCGTTTGAATGATAGAAAGCACTCAAAATGTTTTCGTCTGTAACATTTGCGACATACTCAAGCATCTTCATAAGGTTGCCGGAAATAGTCTGTGCAATTGTAAGGTTATTTGTTGTAGCAGTTGTTGTAAGCTCCGGACGCACAATATTTGTTGTAACATTGTTCTTGCCGTCGCCCAAACCGATATTATCTGAATTCGGGAAGAAGTCATAAACAGCGGAAACCAAAAGATCGTTTACTGCAGCGATAAGGTTGGTGTAGCTGTTTGTGGTGAAGAACTTATCCATAAATGCTTCAAGGTTATCAAAGCCTGTCTGCATAAAGTAGAGGTTGATAGGACCTGTCTGCATATCGAAGATCTTGTCAGCAATCGGGCTGTATCTGAGCTTTCCGAAAAGTATGCTTTCTGTTCTGCCCTCAGCAGTAACAACATTGTTGTTTTCTGCAACGTCTGCCCAAGTATATGTAGGCTCGTCAACAATATTTCTGTCGTAATCAAATGTCTTTCTGATAGCAGCCTTGAAGTCCTCGGCATAGCTATAGCCGTACTCAACGTACTTTGCTTGGCAGTATGCGTCAAGATTTTCCATAGTGTATGCTGCTGTCCAGTCGCTTTCATTGATTAAGCCCTCGGACTGTAACCAATAATAGAACTGATTATCGAAGTTTCCGCCGTGACCGTCATACCAATCCATATTGTTGTTAACACGCATGTTGCTGATGGTCGGTACCAATGCGGAATTCCAAACAAGTCTCAACGCTTCTTTAACTGCGTCATAAACCTTTGTATCGGTTGAAAGAGTAAGCTTTTCGTTACCATATCTGAAGATATAGATCTTACCGGTTGTCGGCTCATATCTGAGGTTAGGATCATAGCCAAGAGCTGCAGATGCTTTCGCAACATTGTCGTCGGTTACATCCAAGCTGTGACTTTCAAGCCAAGCCTTAATTTCAGTAAAGCGAGCCTCCGAAGAGTCTGTCGGCTCATAAGTAACCTTGCCGGTTTCGGGGTCGACTACTCTCTTTTGTGAATATGTGATGTTAAGTGCAATCTTGTTAAGGAATGCGTCGGAAAGCTTCTCGAAGAGCTGCTGGTCGAAGTTCCAGGTTGAACCGCCTTTGCCCTGAAGATAGCTTTGATAATCTGCGATTTCAGCGTCTGTGTACCAGCCTGACATTGTCAAAATGATGTTTGCAACAAGGTTGTAAACAAGGTTTGTCTGATAGCCGGACCACATACCGAGCATATTACCGATCATGCCGTATACATCAACAATACCACTCAAAATCGAGCCAAGATCAAGCTTGCCCTTGAGGAACTGGCCGATAATGTTCTTGTTTGTATGTCCACTTGCCGTGTTGTCGTTTGAGTTCCAATAAATAGCTTTTGCAAGGGCCATTATAATGTCCTTTGCGTCATTTACTGCACGATATGACCTGTTACACTGAGAAACGATACCGTCGCCGGCTGTAATTGAGTTAAGACTCGCAATAGGACTGAGGTTGATGTTCTTTACATCACCGCCGAGAAGTCCGCCGTATGAGTCAAGCAAGCCGTTAATCTGTCTTACAGCGTCCAACAAACCGTCAACGCTGTCGATGTAGATGTTGAGGTCGATTGTAACTACAACGTAGTTGCCGTAGAACTTGATAGGAGCGATACCTGCTTTTTGAAGCGTATCGTCAAGCCAGTCAAGAAGAGCTTCGGCTGTCTGGTTATCGGTCGTCTCTGCCCATGCCATAAAGTTTGCTGCCAGCTTGGAGTCATGATTGTCGTCTGTCGACTTTGCATAGGCTGTAAGAACGCCTGTGAAGGTCGAAGCCGCCATCAAAGCTGCAAGGATGACAGAAATTATCTTGCGTGCAAAGATTTTAGATTTTTTCACTTTCTTAAATTTCCTCCATAAATTTTTACGATAGTGCTCCGAGGATTATCCGTCTGTCGCCTTCTCTGACCGCACTGCAATATTTCGCAGCAGAAAGAGGGGTAGAAATACCCGACAAAATAATGAATACTTTTTCAACGGGACACTCCACGCAGTACTATTTAATCACAATTGCTATAATATGTCAAGAAATAATGAACAAATCTTTTAAGTATTAATACATATTTAACAAACGGTTAACCTAACCGAAACAGGTCTGTCAAATCCACCCGAAAAAGCAGGCAGAATTTTAGGTGATTTTTTGAAAAAAGTATTGATTTTTATTAACAAATGTTGTATCATATCAATGAAAGTTCATAATTTGTTAAAAAAGTTTTTACATTTCAGTAAAAAACATTGTGTTACAATTCGCCGATTTTGTAAGCATATTTTCACTGTTATGCAAGCTCTTTTTCGCCGAATTACGACTTATTTTGCATCGAAAATACTGCGATTTTTTCATCGTAATTTTGACCGTTGCATACGTG
>CAMFQI010000072.1 GCA_945980015.1 uncultured Eubacterium sp.
CGTTTCCGAGTGAGTCTGTAAGCGGTATGTAGTTAATCCAAGTAAGCACCATACCTGAAAGCCAGCCTGTAACAGATGTTGCGAGCTTTCCGAAGTAGCCCTGTACGGTAGTAACGAGAGCCTCGTTACGAAGACCGTGCTTCCATTCCATATAGTCAAGCGCCTCGGCAGTAACAATCTGTCCGGAAACGTTGAGAATTTTATTAGGTAAACCGCAGATTGTGAGTCCGAAGATAACCCACGCAAGATTGAGTATCTTGTGGTCGGCAAATGTTTGTCCGAATGGGTGATAGCCTACGAAGAATAGTGTCATATAAGCGAAGAAGCCAAACAATCCTGCGATGATTGATGTTGTTCTCGCACCCCATTTTTTAACCATCTTTGCGGCGAGCGGAACCATAATATAGTTCGGAATACCTGTGAAAAGTCCACAGATTGTTGCATTCATAAGTGAGCCGGTGTTGTTGAGCCAAAAATAAGATTCGGACGAGCCGCCGACAGCCTTGAATGAATTGAAGAAGTTAGCCAAAATAACTGCAATAAGCGGTCTGTTTGTAACAATGTTTTTAAGGGATTCGAGCACGGAGGTTTCCTTCATTTCCTCACGGCTCATAAGTGGTACACGCTCTCTCATATTGAAGCATCCGAAAATAGCAAAGGCAGCCGAAATAATAAGCATAAATCTTGCAAAGCCGCTGTAAATACTTCTCATCGAAATGCTATCGCTTATTTTCGGCAAAAGAGTTACGAGTACGGGAACGAGCGACGGAATCCATGTTCCGAAAAGCTCAAAGAATTTTGTTATTGTAATAAGACTGTTACGTTCGTCGGTATTCGGGGTGATGTTGTAAATCATAAGACCCCACGCACCGAAGTAGCTCATACCAAGACCATAGATAATGATTGCAATAGTAGCCCAAACAACCTTACCTGTAGAGCTGATGTCGGGAGCGGTAAACATCATATAACCGCCGATTACCCAAAGCGGAAGCGGTATTATGAAGAAAGGTCGTATTCTGCCCCAACGTGTTCTCGTTCTGTCGATAATAAGACCCGAAATGGTATCGTCCAGAGCGTCGTAAATCGAAGCAAAAAGATTGATGTTCGCATAAGCGGTTGTGTTCAGCTTCAAGAACTGAATCATAAAGAATTCCTTGAAGGCGTCAACGAACTGACTTAAGTTCTTTTGACCGAAATTAACAAGAACATAAGCTGCAATTTCCTTTGGCGTCAGGTATCTTTTTTTAGTGTAGGCGAGCTTGTCAAGCTCCTCCTCGCTCATAGTGATTTCGTCAATAGTCACTGATTCTGCCACTTTATTCCCTCATTTCCAAATGATAAAATACAAATTAATATTATCATATACCTTACTCAAATTCAACACTTTTTTGAATTTTGAGTAATATTTATTTTTTTACATATAAGTTATCCGAATATTGTTGACATTCAGTCGAAAAAATTATAGAATAAACAGGAATAAACATTTTTTATAAGAGGTGTCAAAATGGCAAGTACCTGTCCGAATTGCGGAAAAAAACTTCATTGGTATGATATTAAGGCTGAATGCTCCGAGTGTGGCGTCAGCATACCTAATTTTAATTGGGAGGCAAGACTCGAAGCCGACAATGAGCTTGCGGAAAAAAAGTTTTCAACCTTCTACCGTGCGCTTAACAGACTGGCTTATTCTATTTGGGGCACGAAGCTGAGAATAGCAAGGATTATTCTTTCTTTTGTTCCTGTTATCGGATTTATATTGCCTTGGGCAACGATAAAAAGCGATGCAAAAAGCGTCGGACTTGACCTGTTCGGTATCACCTGCGAAAAATCGCTATTGGATATTTTTAGCGACTTTTTCTCTAACGCAGGAAACTACATAACAAATATGGGATATGAGGGCTTTTCGGGTGTTCTGAGCTTTACTATGTTCGGCGTTTTGTTTATGGCGCTTTCGCTCGTATTTGCCGTAATAGCTTTCTTCCTCATTCTCATTACCGCTAAGCACTCAAAAACAAAGGCTATGGTAACCTTTGATATACTCAGCGTTTTGAGTGCGTGCGCAAGTGCGGTTATGATTCATTTTGCTTCCGGTGCATGCGCAGGACAAACCGCCGTTAATTTCGGAAGCTTTCCGCTTTACAACATCAGCGCTCAGGTTAATTGGGGCTTTTATGTTGCGCTTGTGCTTCTTTTGGTTGCTACCGTAATGAACGGTATGGTTGCAAAGGCTCCTGCAAAATCCGACGAGCAGCTCGAAAACGAACGTCTCGAAAGAAAGGCGGCTAAGGAAGCCGCTGAGCACGAAAAGGAGCTCCAAAACGAAATTGCACGTCGCGAGGAGGAAGCTCGTGCAAAGCAGGAGGAAGCCGAAAGGGTAGCAAAGGCAAAGGCTGACCTTGCCGCAAGAGAACAAAAGAAGAAAAAATAATTGTTAGGATATTGATATGAAAACACAAACAAACGAAAAAAAGAACAAAAAATATATTGCCGGAACTAACGTACCCGTTTCAAGAGTTGTCGTAACATCGGTAGTGCTTGCACTTCTCTTGGGCTTACTTGCGTTTGCAATAGCTGTATTCAGTGCCAAGCCGTATGACGTTAAGGACGGTCAGGTTGATGTTTATAAGGTTACTTCAACGATTTATTCCCACGCTATTGTTGCCGCTATGCCCGAAACGATTTCAGGCTACGACAACGGCGAGGAGGTTAAGTTTTATATCGAGGTAAACGATAAGTATAACAGCAAGACCGATGACCCCATCGAGCAGTATAGAGTGTATTACTACAATAAGGACGGCAAAAAGCTCATTGCTTCAAACGGTATTTATCGAGGTAATACAGAAACTATGTACCCTCTTATCGGATTTTTTATCGCAGGAATGAATAGCCTTAAGGTGCTTCAAAAAATAATAATCGCCGTATTTGTAGTGCTTATTGTTGTTTCGGTTGCGCTTCTTGGCTACCTAATATACCTTATCGTAAAGGTGAAGAAGGATAAGGACTATCACAAAAAGCTAAATCCGAATACGAAATAAAAAATCGGCTTGCCTTTTTTAGGCGAGCCTATTTGTACAAACAAGGGGAAATTTATGAGCTACGATATGTTATTTTCACCTATGAAAATAGGAAAATTGGAAATAAAAAACAGAGTTGTTATGGCACCGATGTGTATGGGCTTCGGTCAGTTCGACGGCAGAGTTACCGAAGCTATGCATAACCATTATGTTGAAAGAGCAAAGGGCGGAGTCGGACTGATTATAACCGAGATTTCGAGAGTAAACGATATTACAGGCGCCGCTTCGTTCGGTCAGCTTGGCGTTTCTCACGATTACCAAATTGACGGACTTCGTAAAATGGCTGATGATATTCATTCCTATGGCGCAAAGATTATGGTTGAGCTTCATCACCCGGGACGTCAGAATTTAGGTCTTATGATTGGCACAGTTCCGATTTCGGTTGCGTGCGATAAAATTATGGGCAAGGCGTATGCGAAGCTTCTTACAGGTGCAATTATCCCGCCGGGCAAAAAATTACAGGACAAAGACATTGTTCCTCGTACCGTTGCTCCGTCAAAATGCGAAAAGTCAAAAATGGCTGAAAGCGTAAACAGGGGACTTACAAAATTAGGAATTAAGAAGCTTGTTCGTCAGTTTGTTGACGGTGCCGTAAGAGTAAAAAAGGCGGGCTGTGACGGTGTTGAGCTTCATGCGGCTCACGGATATCTTATTCAGCAGTTTTTGTCGCCTAATACAAACAAGAGAAACGATGAATACGGCGGAAGCCTTGAAAACCGTATGCGCTTTCTTATGGAAATAATCGACGGCATAAGGCGTGAATGCGGCGCAGACTTTCCTATTGTAGTCAGACTTTCGGTTGATGAAATGTATGAAAAAATAGGTCAAAAGGGCAAGGGCTACGACTTGCAGGAGGGTCTTAAAATGGCAAAGGCACTCTCCGACAAAGGCATAGACGCTATTGATGTTTCTTCTGCGGCTTACGATACCTTTAACTATTGGCTTGAGCCGACAACCTTTGAATGCGGTTGGCGTAAATATCTTGCCGCCGAGGTAAAAAAGGTTGTTGATATTCCTGTTCTTGCCGCAAATCTCATTCGCTCTCCCGAGCAGGCTGAACAACAGCTTGAGGACGGAATACAGGATTTTGTTTCCCTCGGAAGACCTTTGCTTGCAGATCCGCATTGGGTCAATAAGGTTGAGCAGGGCAGGGAAAATACCGTAAAGCGTTGTATATGTTGTCTTTACTGCTTTGAAAGTATGGAAAATAACGCTTATCGTTACACTCACGGAAACTGCTCTGTAAATCCGTTTATGGGCAGGGATAATGTAAAATTGAAGCAAAACGGAAACGGCAGAAAGGTCGTTGTTGTCGGCTCCGGTGTTGCCGGACTTACCGCCGCCGAGTTGTTTTCAAAACGAGGCTTTGACGTTACCGTGCTTGAAAAGTCACAGACCTACGGCGGACAGATTAATCTTGCCGATAAGCCGCCGCATAAGGAAAAGCTTCATTGGTGCGTTGATGATTTGTATACAAACGCAGTTCAAAACGGCGTTAAGTTCGAGTTTGACACTTTGGCAACGCCCGAAATTCTTGACGCTCTTTCTCCCGAGGTTGTAATAAACGCAACCGGCGCAAACGCTGTATTTCCAAAGCCGTTCCAAAAGGAGAATGTTTGCACTGTTACGGATATATTAAACGGTAATGTTGTACTGAATGACAAAAAGGTTGCCGTAATAGGCTCGGGTATGACAGGACTGGAAACCTCTGAGCTTCTTTGTGAGCAGGGTAATAAGGTGTCAATAATAGAGATGGCTGATGAAATAGCCCCGGGGGCTTATTTCCAACAGCTTGACGACGCTTTGCCGAAGCTGAAAGCGGCGGGAACGCAGTTCTTCGCATCCTCAAAGCTAACCGAAATTCAAAGCGACTGCGTTGTTGTTGAAAACACAAAAACAGGCGAAAAGAAGAATATAGCTGCAGATTTCGTTGTCCTTTCACTCGGTTGCAGACCTGATAATTCTCTGCTTGATGAGATAAAGGACGGTAAAAGCTATAAGGTAATAAACATCGGCGACAGTGTAAAAATCGGCAGAATAGCAAACGCAACACAGGCGGCATTTGACGCTGTTATGTCGGTTGATTAATCGATTGATGAATAATAATTAAAGGGGTAAATTATGGCAGAAAAGTACATTTGGGAGGATCCTAAAAAGGTCTACATAAACAAGGAAAAGGGGCACACAATTTTTATGCCCTACGATACTGTTGACGACGCACTTTCGGGTGAGGAGTCGAAGTATAAGCTCAGCCTTAACGGAATGTGGAAATTCTTTTGGCAGAGAGGACTTGAAAATTCAGACAACGGCTTTGAAAAAACCGATTTTGACGATAGTGCGTGGGATGAAATAAAGGTTCCGTCCGTATGGCAAACGCAGGGATATTCCGTGCCCTATTATTATGCGAGTACCTTCCCGAGAGCGTTCAGCAGGTCAAGAGGTCAAATTCCTAAAATTGACCACTCTATGCAGGAAATCGGCTACTACAGAAGAAGCTTTACAGTTGACGAGGGCTGGAAGGACAGAGACATTTTTCTTCATTTCGGTGCTTGTAAGGCGGCGCTTGAGGTATGGGTAAACGGCGAATATATCGGCTATTCAACAGGCTCGATGACTCCTCACGAGTTTGAAATAACGAAGTATATTAAGGACGGTGAAAATACCGTTTGTGCAAAGGTTTATCGTTATGCCGCTTCAACCTATCTTGAAGATCAGGATATGTGGTGGCTTTGCGGAATTTACAGAGAGGTTTATATTTTCGCAGAGCCGAAGAAACGCCTTTTCGATTTCTATGCAAAAACCGACTTCGACGAGGATTTCAAAAATTCTACCTTAAGCGTTGAGTATTATGTTAATAACACTACCGATGAAAAGCAGAAAATTACAGTAAAGTCTTATCTTATCAGCGACACCGATAAGGAGATTGAACTGCCTGATGCCTCCTGCGAGATTGAGAAAAATTCAACCGCAACGCTGAGTATTTCCGAGGAAATAAAGAATGTAAAGAAATGGTCTGCCGAAACGCCGAATCTCTATAAGCTTGTTATGAAGCTCGTTGATGATAACGGAGACGTAATTTGTGTAAAAACCTTTGATATCGGCTTCAAAAAAGTTGAGATTGTCGGCGAGAAGATTTTGTTCAACGGTATGCCGCTTATGGTTAGAGGCGTAAACCGTCACGACTTCGATATGGATAACGGTTGGGCAGTACCAAAGGAAAGATATACTCAGGATCTCGATTTGATGAAGGCGGGCAATGTAAACGCCATTCGTACATCTCATTATCCGGATGACCCGTATTTCTATGATTTGTGTAATAAATACGGTTTTTATGTAATGGACGAGTGTGATTTGGAATCCCACGGCGTTCGCCGTAAGGGCGTTCCGGGCTCAAATCCGCTTTGGACAGATTTGGCTGTTGATAAGATGCAGAGAATGGTGCTTCGTGATCGAAACTACCCCTGTATCTTTATG
>CAMFQI010000073.1 GCA_945980015.1 uncultured Eubacterium sp.
AACTATGGAAAGGAGAACAGTAATGCCAGAAAACTTTATTTTACCGATTTCACCTAACGACCTTTCTAATTTATGCGGCGAATTAGAAAAGAATAACCATATCAACCCTAAAGATTTTGACAAATACCATGTTAAAAGGGGCTTGAGAAACGACGACGGTACAGGCGTTATGGCGGGGCTTACGAGAATTTGCTCCGTTGAAGGCTACTATATTTTAGACGGTGAAAGAACGCCAAAGGAGGGCAAGCTTTCTTATCGAGGCTACAACATAAAGGATATTATCTCGAATTGTGTAAATGAGGAACGCTTCGGCTTTGAGGAGGTTGCTTATCTTTTGATTTTCGGAACTCTTCCGAATTCCGACCAGCTTGCAAATATCCGTCAGATTTTGGGAGAATGCAGAAAGCTTCCCGATGAGTTTGTCGAGGATATGATTATGAAGCATCCGTCAAGGGATATTATGAACAAAATGGCGAGATGCGTTATGACGCTTTATTCGTTTGATGAAAACCCCGACGATATTTCAATTCCGAATGTTCTTCGTCAGTCTCTTCAGCTTATTGCACAATTTCCGACTATTATGAATTCGGCTTATCAGGTTAAGCGCAGAGCGTATTATAATAAGACGATGTATCTTCATCCGGTTGATGAGTCTCTTTCTGTTGCCGAGTCTATTTTGCGTCAGCTTCGTGCCGACAAAAAATATACCGAGGAGGAGGCAAGACTGCTTGATATATGCCTTATGCTTCACGCAGACCACGGCGGTGGTAACAATTCCACCTTTGCAACCCGTGTTCTTACCTCAAGCGGCACGGATACTTATTCCGCTATTGCGGCAGGCTTAGGCTCGCTCAAGGGTCCTCGTCACGGCGGTGCAAACATAAAATGCGCTCATCAAATGGATTATATTATGGAAAACACACAGGATTCAACCGATGATGCACAGATTCGTGATATGCTTGCAAGAATTATGCGCCACGAGGCAGGCGACGGCTCGGGTCTTGTTTACGGTATGGGTCACGCAGTTTACACTATTTCCGACCCGAGAGCTGTTATTTTGAAAAATTCGGCAAAGAAGCTTGCGTTTGAACACGGCTTTGAGAAGGAATTTTTAACGCTTGACGCTATCGAAAGACTTACTCCAGAGGTGTTTGCCGAGGTTAAGGGCGTAGAAAAGGTTATGTGTGCTAATGTTGACCTTTACAGCGGACTTGTTTATAAGATACTCGGAATACCCGAGGATTTGTATACTCCTCTTTTTGCTTCGGCTCGTATTGCCGGCTGGTGCGCTCACAGAGTTGAGGAAATCATAACCTCGTCGAAGATTATGCGCCCTGCGTATAAGAGCGTGACAAAATCGAGAGAGTATATTCCTATGTCCGACAGATAGAATGTGCGAAACGGAGAACCGTATTGAAAAATAAAGCCTATGCAAAAACGCTTGCTATTGCTTCGTCAATATGCTTGTTTTTGGATTTTATTTATTGTGCTGTCAGCCTTTATCGGCATATAGAAACCGCACAGTTCAATTTGATATTAGGCTTGTGCCTGTATGCATTGAGAGGTCTATTCGGACTCGGAGCCTGCGTTTGTATGATTATGCTTGCCCTTTCGTTTGGCAAGCGCTCCGACTATGATTTTAAGCGGCTTTCGATTCTCAATGTGTTTCCGCTTTTGTGGAGTATGCTAAACGGCTTTTTCCTGCTTGTCGACTTTGAGCAGAAAACCGATTTTGAAAGCATTGTTTATTACATAACGGTATTTTCGTCTATAATAGGATTGTATTGCTTTGCGCTTGGCTTTGACAGGAACGACAGAGTTGGCTCAAAGGGTACGCTTTGCTTCGTTTTTTACGGTTCGATAGGTGTGCTCAATTTTATTTGCTGCCTGCTCGAAAAGAATTCTGTTTATGAAAGACTTGTGCCGTCTGCGGCAATGATGATGTGCGGTCTGCTTTTGCTTACTGTCGGCGTTGACGCAGTAATGAAAACTCTGAACAACAAGAGGTCTTAGATTTGTTAGGAGAATTTTTAGGTAATCTTCAAATTGTTGCCGTTCAGGTGATTATTCTGTATTTAATCGCCTTCGTCGGCTTCTTTGCGGAAAAATCGAAGATTTTTGTCCGTGCCGATGCAACAAAGCTTGTTGATTTGATATTTTATTTAATTTTGCCGTTTGCAATTATTAATTCGTTTCTTTCGATGGAAAGAACAAGGGAGCATATCAGAGGACTGATTTTATCCGTTTTGCTTGCGGTACTTACTCATATTCTCGCAATAGCAGTTGCGAGCCTTTGCTTCAGGAAACGACCGAAAGCGGAGCAAGGCATATATCATTACGCTATTGTATTTTCAAATGCGGCGTTTCTCGCTTTGCCGCTTGCACAAAGCGTTGTCGGTGAGGAGGGCGTGTTTTATTCCTCGTGCTATGTCGCTGTATTTAATGTTTTGGCATTCACCTATGGAATAAGCCGAATTTCAGGCGGAAAAGCAAAAATTAATGTAAAAAGCCTGTTTTTGAATCCCGGCTCCGTCAGTGTGCTAATCGGTATACCTCTGTTTTTACTTCAGGTTAAGCTGCCCGATTTTTTGCTTGATACAATGGCGAGAATCGGAGCGTGCAATTCGCCGATGGCTATGATAGTCTTCGGAACATTTCTTGCAAACTGTAATTTTAAGAATTTCTTTGCAAAAAAGGAAGTATATTTTGTGTCATTTTTAAGGCTTATCCTTATTCCGATTACGATGCTTTTTGTGTTTAAGCTTATCGGAGTAAGCGGAAATATGCTTATTGCACTCACAATTTCGGCAAGTGCTCCTGTTGCAACTAACACGGCAATGTATGCCGCAAAATATGAAAACGATACTGCGCTGAGCTCTGAGCTTGTAGGTCAAACGAGTATTTTTTCGATTGCTACAATGCCTGTAATAGTTGCACTTGCGCAGATGATTTAGTAAGGTACGGTATGAGATTTACTGATTTTGTTGGTAATGAAAAAATAAAACAGCAGCTTTCGTTTTTGGAGGCGTCGGGCAGACTTCCTCACGCCTTTGTTATCGAGGGCGAGCAGGGAATGGGAAAGCGCACGCTTGCAAGGGAAATTGCGCTCAATCTTTTTTGCAGAGGTGAGGATAAGCCCTGCCGTCAATGTTCTCAATGCTCAAAGGTGCTGAAAAATATTCACCCCGATATTTATGAATATTCGGCAACGGGCGGTGCAAGGAGTTTTCACGTAGACGTTGTGCGTGATGTAAAGGACAATGTTTATGTGAGCCCGAATGAAGCGAATTACAAGATTTATATTTTGGGCAACTGTCAATGTATGAACGAAAGTGCCCAAAATGCCTTGCTAAAGGTTTTGGAGGAGCCGCCGGAGTACGCCGTATTCTTTTTGACGGTGGATAATAAATCCGCACTTCTTGAAACGGTGCTTTCAAGAAGCACTGTGATTACGGTTGAGGGAGTGAGTGCAAATATTGGCGCAGATTATATTTGCTCAAAAAATCCCGACATTGATTATGATGACGCACTTCGTGCCTGCACGGTATGGGGAGGAAATATCGGCAAAGCTGTCGAAAGCCTTACCGACAGTAAGCTTGCAAGGATTAATTCCATAGCCTGCGATATCTGTCAGGCACTGACCGATAATAATGAATACAGCCTGCTTTGTGCCTGCTCTGTTTTTGAAAAGGACAGGGAAACGCTTGCGGCAAGCCTTGTTTTGCTGAAAACGATTTTTCGTGATGCTCTTGTCTTTTGCGACGGCTGTGATGTGCTTTCGGGCAATTATGAAATTGCAAAGGATTTCAGCACGAAATTCAGCAAAAGGAAAATTATGAATTTGATTTATGCAAGCGAAAATCTTTATAGGCTCACTGTTTCAAATGCAAATAACGGCGTTTTGATTACGAAGCTGTGCTACGATTTTCGCCGTGCAATAGGAAGATAATTTGAGCATTATGCTCGTGAATGGAGAAAAATATGACAAAGGTTGTTGGAGTTCGCTTCAAGGATACGGGAAAAACCTATTTCTTTGATCCGGAAAAATTAGATGTACATAAGGGAGATACCGTCATTGTCGAAACCGCAAGAGGTATTGAAAACGGCGTTGCCGCTTCGGGCGTTCAGTCGGTTGATGATGACGAAATCGTAAGTCCTCTTAAGCCTATTATCCGAATTGCAAATGCAAATGATATGCAACGCATAGAAAAGAATAAGCAAGCCGAAAAGGACGCATATTCGATTTGCCTGAAAAAGATAGAGGAGCATAAGCTTGATATGAGCTTGACAGAGGTTGAATATACCTTTGACGGTTCAAAAATAATCTTTTACTTCACGTCAGACGGCAGGGTGGATTTCAGAGAGCTTGTAAAGGATTTGGTTGCTACGTTCCACACGAGAATCGAGCTTCGCCAAATCGGTGTTCGTGACGAGGCGAAAATGATAGGCGGACTCGGTGTATGCGGCAGACCGTTTTGCTGCTCTACATTCCTTAATGATTTCCACAGCGTCTCTATAAAAATGGTTAAGGACCAGGGACTTTCTCTCGCTCCGACGAAAATAAGCGGTTGCTGCGGAAGACTTATGTGTTGTCTGAAATACGAGCAGAATTCGTATGAATATCTCAATAAGATTACTCCGAGAGTCGGCACTGTTGTCGATTGCAGAGAGGGTAGGGGCGTTGTTGTTGACGCCGCCGTGCTGACCGGAAAGCTTAAGGTTCAGCTTGATTCCTCGCCCGAGGGAGCTTCTCCCGTAACCGTAAACAGAAGCGAGGTAAGAATTGTCAAGAAATAATGCTCAAAAACACTTGCAATTTATTATTTTGGGTGTTATATTAAGGTTAATAGTTAATGTGTAACTATAATTCTGATAGGAGGTAACGTTTAATGGCTTATGCAATTTCCGACGAGTGCATCTCTTGCGGTGCTTGTGCAGCAGAATGTCCTGTTGGCGCAATCGCTGAGGGTGACTCAAAGTATGAAATCGACGCTGATGCTTGCATCGAGTGCGGCGCTTGCGAAGGTGTTTGCCCGGTTGGCGCTCCTGCACAGGCATAATTGTACATTTATTTGATTTTTGTGCATAATAAAAGAGAGGTTTTTTCAGCCTCTCTTTTCATTTTGTTGTTATTTCTTCCTTGTCGTTTATATAATCCTGCGCGCTGAATTCCTCAAAGCTTCCGCTTTCATCGGGCGCAAGCTGAATTGTGCCGTTTGCCATTCTGTATGTAGCCTCAATAAAGCCGAGAAGTATGAAGAATATCATCAGCTCCTTCGGTGATTGAAGAGTAAATTCATAAAGCGACATCACCAAAAATCCAACAAACGAAGATGTATATAAAACGGCGTACGGTCTGTAAGCGTTGTTTTTCAAATAAAACAGTTTGACTAAATTTCGTATTGTGAAATAAATTGTTATTGCGGCGAGGATAATTCCGATTATTCCGCCCT
Source organism: uncultured Eubacterium sp. (assembly GCA_945980015.1). Taxonomy (GTDB): domain Bacteria; phylum Bacillota; class Clostridia; order Oscillospirales; family Acutalibacteraceae; genus Eubacterium_R. The sequence goes on from CAMFQI010000073.1 coordinate 5,454, forward strand.
CGGTTGCAATTTCGAGAAACAGATTGTGAGCGTGAGTTCTGTTAATACCAAGCTGACTGATAATTTCCTGATGTATGTTTTCCGTTCCTGCGCCAAGACCCAGAAGCCAATTTTCACCGAACAAATCCGCACAAACCTTCCATATGGCAATTCTGTTGTTGTTTGAAGCAAGAAATTCGTTTCCGCCGGGAGCATTTTTGTATCTCAATGCAATCGTAAGCGGTATTCCGATTGCCAAAACAAATATGAACGGAAGCAGTCTTTTGAAAATCTTTTTGTTGCTTACAAGCAGGGTGAAAATCGAAAGGGCAATAGCTATATACGCACCCCTTGATTCTGTGCAAAGCAGTCCGCCGAGTGAAAAAATGAGACATAGGCGGCTTATTTTTCTGTTGTGAGAGTGCTTGAAAAATACAGACGAAAAAGCGCAAAACGGCGTGGTTATAACCAAAAACGTAGCCAAAATAAGCGGATTGTCGAAGGTTGCCGATGCCCTTGATTCGTAAGGGAAATTCACTATTTCAAACGGAAACAGACTGAAAATTTTGTCGTTAAATTCGTAAAACAGAGGATTTGCAACCCTGAAGCTCCACCAATCAGTATGAACCGACAGGTTATAGGTTACAAATTCCAAGACCGCAATAGCGCCGATTATTCCCGACGAATTATTCAAAGCGGTTATTGCGTTTTTCAGCTTATCCTTTTTGTTTACCGTATTTGCAACCTCAATAAACGCAAGAAAGCATCCCATCCACAGCAGACCTATAAGCGACGAGAGAATATGAGTATTGCTCCAAATTCCCGAGATTACCATATATCCCGTATACGCCATAAATGATTTTCCGAGCGCACCTATTTTTGCATTTCTGCCGGTTTTCTTAAAGTGGACAAGAAAGAAAATATAAAACACAAAGACGAACAGCGGGGCAATGTATTCCGGAAAAATAAACGAAGTGCCTATTATACCTAACAGTGCCGTAAAAAGCCGTTTGTCGCTGTTTATATCAGTTTTAAGCATTAATTCCTGTCTCTTATACACATCTCCGAGCCCACGAGACGTAGAGGAATC
>CAMFQI010000074.1 GCA_945980015.1 uncultured Eubacterium sp.
CGCCCATATCCTCCAAAGCCTGGGCCTGAGGAATTGTGCGCGGGAAGCCGTCAAGAATAAATCCGTTTTTACAATCATCTTCTACAAGACGATCCTTGATAATTCCGATTACTACATCATCCGGAACAAGCTGACCGGCTTCCATATAAGCCTTTGCTTTAAGTCCCATTTCGGTACCGTTTTTGAGAGCGGCACGGATAATGTTTCCTGTTGAAATAGCCGGAATGTTGAATTTTTCACAAATCTTTTCTGCCTGTGTGCCTTTACCGGCACCGGGAGCACCTAAAAGAATAAGCTTCATATCATTTTACCTCTCAATTAATCAAGGAAGCCTTTATAATGACGCATCATCATTTGTGATTCTAACTGACGAACAGTTTCAAGTGCTACGCCAACCAAAATGATAAGCGATGTACCGCCCATTGTGATTGACATACCGCCGTCGGTACCCGACTCTGTAAGCGGCTTGATAGCAGCGTCACAAATAAGTGAGTATACAATCGGGAACAAAGCAACAACCGAAATCATAAGAGCACCAATCAAGGTAAGTCTTGATATAATTCTCAAAATGTAGTCAGATGTCGGTCTGCCCGGTCTGATACCCGGAATTACGCCGTTATTTTTACGAAGATTGTTTGCCATTTCTATCGGATTGTACTGAATTGTACTGTAGAAATAAGCGAAGAAAATAATGAGAACGAAGTACATTCCTGCATACCACCAGGAGTCACTCTGGAAAGCGTTGAAGAACTTCTCCCAGAATGTGCCCTCATACTTACTGCTTGAAAGGAACATCTGAACAGTTCCCGGAAGAGAAAGTATTGAGGAAGCGAAGATGATAGGAAGTACGCCCGACATATTAACCTTAATAGGCATATGTGTTGACTGACCGCCGTACATCTTTCTGCCTACAACACGCTTTGCGTATTGGATAGGAAGTCTTCTTTCTGCATTATCGAGCAGTACAATGTATGCAATCATAAGTACGAATACTACGCATACTACAGGAACAAGAACCTTATAAACTGTTCTGCCTGTTGAAATGTACTGGAATAACTGCTTGATGATGGTCGGGAAACGGGATGCGATACCTGCAAAGAGGATAATCGAAATACCGTTGCCGATACCCTGAATAGAAATCTGTTCACCAAGCCACATAATTACGGCTGTGCCGGCAGTAAGAACGGCAATGATAACTACTGCCTGGAATACTGCGTCGAAGCCTGTGTATGCCATACCGTTAGCGTCAGTTGCAAGATAGCCCTGAGCACGAAGGTAGAAGAAGTATGCAAGAGATTGGAGCAAGCCGAGTGCGACTGTCAAAAATCTTGTAATTGCAGTAATCTTCTTTCTGCCTTCCTCGCCTTCCTTTTGGAGATTTTCCAAAGCAGGAATAGCGACTGCCAACAGCTGCATAATGATTGACGAGTTGATGTACGGGGTGATTGACATAGCGAAGATAGTTCCGTATGTGAATGCACTACCTGTCATCAAGCTCAGATAAGTCATAATTGTGTTACCCTTACCTACGTTAATTTCGTCAACGATGTTAACGAACGGTACAGGAATAACAGAACCGATTCTGAAAACCAAAATTATAAAAGCAGTGAATAAAAGCTTCTTTCTTATATCAGCGGCCTTAAATGCGTTAATGATGGTTTTAATCATTTACTGCACCTCCACTGTACCGCCTGCTGCTTCAATCTTTGATTTAGCTGACTCACTTACAGCATCAACCTTAACTGTTAATGCTTTTGTGAGATCACCCTTTCCGAGAACCTTGATACCGTCGAGAGTCTTCTTGATTAAGCCGCTCTCGATAAGGCTCTGCGCATCTACTGTTGCACCTGCTTCAAACTTCTTCTCGAGGTCCGAAACATTAACAATAGCATACTCGGTTGCGAAGATGTTGTTGAAGCCTCTCTTCGGAACACGTCTTTGAAGCGGCATCTGACCACCCTCAAAGCCTGCACGTCTGCTATAGCCTGAACGAGCCTTTTGACCCTTGTGACCCTTACCGGCAGTCTTGCCTTGACCTGAGCCTGCGCCTCGGCCGATTCTCTTTACTGCCTTTTTTGAGCCTTCAGCAGGAGAAAGTTCATGTAATTTCATCTGAGCGCCCTCCTTATTCTACGATAGTTACAAGGTGAGAAATCTTTGCGATTTTACCCTGTGTCTGTACATTATCAGGTTGTTCTGTAATGTTGCCGATTTTACGAAGGCCAAGTGAATGAGCTGTTGCGATTTGATCTTTCTTGCAGCCGATTAAGCTCTTTGTAAGCTGAATTTTAATAGTTGCCATAATCAAATTCCCCCTTAACCTACGATTTCCTTAACGCTCTTGCCACGAACAGCAGCTACTTCGTCAGCAGTTCTGAGCTGTGCAAGACCGTTGATTGTAGCTCTAACTACATTACATGGGTTATTTGAGCGAATCGCCTTTGTACGGATGTCCTTAATGCCGACTGTTTCAACAACGGCACGAACAGGTCCGCCGGCGATAACTCCGGTACCCTTTGGAGCCGGCATAAGCAATACCTCGCCTGCGCCGAACTTACCCTTAACCTCGTGAGGAATTGTTGTTCCTCTGAGTGATACCTTAATGATATTTTTCTTTGCATCTTCGATACCCTTGCGAATTGCATCAGGAACTTCGCCTGACTTACCGATACCAAAGCCTACAAGTCCGTTACCGTCGCCTACTACTACGAGAGCTGCAAATTTGAAAATTCTACCGCCCTTAACTGTCTTAGATACACGATTGATGGTAACTACTCTTTCTTCAAGCTCCATTGAAGATACATCAATTTTATTTGCCATAACAATTAACTCCCTTCCTTAGAACTCAAGTCCGCCCTCACGAGCACCGTCAGCCAATGCCTGAACTCTGCCGTGATATACGTAACCGCCACGGTCGAATACACATTCCTTAATGCCCTTCTCTGTGGCTCTTTCTGCTAATTTTTTACCAACAGCCTTAGCTGCTTCAACGTTGCCGCCGTACTGAGCAAAGTCCTTCTCAACAGATGACGCCTGTGCAAGTGTTACACCTGCAACGTCGTCGATAAGCTGAGCATAGATATTGCTAAGGGAGCGATATACGTTGAGTCTTGGACATTCAGCAGTACCGCTGATCTTACCGCGTACACGTACGTGACGCTTCTTTCTTGCGATGTTAGAATCTTGTCTTGAAACCATTGTAATTCACTCCTTCCTTTATTTCTTACCTGCTTTGCCTTCTTTACGGCGAATAGTCTCATATGAGTACTTAATGCCCTTGCCCTTATATGGCTCCGGCGGTCTCTTTTCACGAACCTGTGCCGCAAACTGACCGACGCTCTGCTTGTCTGCACCGCTGATTACGATTGCATTAGCATTCGGACATTCAACCTTAACTCCATCGGGAGCTTCCATAATAACCTGGTGTGAGAAGCCGAGGTTCATTGTAAGAGTATTGCCTGAAGCAGAAACTCTGTAACCAACACCGTTTACTTCAAGGTTCTTCTTGAAGCCTTCTGTAACACCTTTAACCATATTTGCGATAAGTGCTCTGTACAAGCCGTGCATAGCTCTGTGCTCCTTATCGTCAGATGGTCTTTGAAGAGTAATCTCGCTGCCCTCAATTGTAACTGTGATGTCTTTGTTTACATCCTGAGTAAGAGTACCGTTTGGTCCCTTAACGGTTACAGTGTTTGCGTCGTCAACTGATACCTCGACGCCGGCAGGAATTACGATTGGCTTTAAACCGATACGTGACATCCTAACTGCACCTCCTTACCAAACGAACGCAAGAACTTCGCCGCCTACATTTTGCTTGCGAGCTTCTCTGTCTGTCATTATACCTTTTGATGTAGAAACAATTGCGATACCGAGGCCTTTCATTACCTTTGGCATATCCTCTACGTTTGAGTAAATTCTAAGACCCGGCTTAGATACTCTGCGAAGACCGGTAATAACCTGTGCCTTATTCTCGCCGTACTTAAGTGTTACACGGATAACACCCTGTTTCTCGTCTTCAATAACCTTATATGATGCGATATAGCCTTCATCAAGAAGAATCTGAGCGATTGCCTTCTTCATATTTGATGCAGGAATATCTACTGTTTCGTGTTTTGCTGAGTTCGCGTTACGAATTCTTGTAAGCATATCAGCGATTGGGTCTGTAATATGCATTGATATTTCCTCCTTATAAATTTAGCAATTCTCGATTTACCAAGATGATTTCTTTACGCCGGGAATCTCGCCCTTGTGAGCGAGCTCTCTGAAGCATACACGGCATACGCCATACTTACGAAGATAAGCATGAGGTCTACCGCAGATTTTACATCTGTTGTAAGCTCTTGTTGAGAACTTAGCAGGCTTTTGCTGCTTTACTTTCATTGATGTCTTTGCCACGATAATCCCTCCTTACTCTGAGAACGGAGCGCCCATAAGCTTGAGCAACTCTCTTGCTTCTTCATCTGTGTTTGCTGTGGTAACCATAATGATATCCATACCACGAACCTTGTCAATCTTGTCATAATCGATTTCAGGGAAAATCAACTGCTCCTTGATACCCATTGCGTAGTTACCGCGACCGTCGAAGGAATTCGGATTAATTCCACGGAAGTCACGAACTCTCGGGAGAGCGAGATTGAAGAATCTGTCAAGAAATTCATACATTCTCTCACCGCGAAGCGTAACCTTTACGCCGATTGGCATACCCTCACGAAGCTTGAAGTTAGCAACTGATTTCTTTGCCTTACATACGATTGGTTTCTGACCTGTAATTTGAGTTAAGTCGTTAACGATTGCGTCAACAACCTTTGCATTTTCACGAGCCTCGCCGCAACCAACATTGATTACAATCTTGTCAAGCTTTGGGATTTGCATAACAGATTTGTATTCGAATTTCTTCATCAACGCAGGTGCTACTTCTGACTTGTAAAGTTCTTTAAGTCTTGCTGCCATTTGTTATGTCCTCCCTTTCTTAAAACTCGTGTCCGCAGTCCTTGTTCTTACAAACACGGATGCCGCCCTTTTTGTGACCTACTCTTGTAGCTTCCTTACACTTAGGGCAAACTAACTGTACCTTTGATGCGTAGAGTGCAGATTCAACCTGTACAAGACCGCCTGTCTCACCCATTTTTGTAGGCTTAACATGCTTTGTAACAACGTTAACGCCCTTAACGATAACCTTGTTCTCTGATGGACTTACAGCGATTACTTCACCCTGAACGCCCTTTGACTTACCGGAAAGAACCTGTACGGTATCACCGGTCTTAACAAACATTTTCTTCATTATTTCGCACCTCCATTAAAGTACTTCCGGAGCAAGTGACAAAATCTTCATGAAATCCTTCTCACGAAGCTCTCTTGCTACGGGGCCAAAAATACGGGTGCCTTTAGGAGTCTTATCCTCCTTAATAATTACGGCAGCATTTTCGTCGAAACGAATATACTGTCCATCATCACGACGTACACCTTTAGTTGTACGAACGATGACTGCTTTAACAACATCGCCTTTCTTAACGATACCACCCGGTGCAGCTTTCTTTACAGAAGCTACGATAACATCGCCGATATTGGCATATCTTCTGCCTGAACCGCCGAGTACACGAATACAAAGAATTTCCTTTGCGCCTGTGTTGTCGGCAACCTTCAAACGACTTTCCTGTTGTATCACAGTGTTTACCTCCTTCGTACTGCAAAATAACACTTTGCTAAGTTGCAGTTATTATTTTATTGACTAAATTAATAGACTTTATTTCTCAAAGCTGTAATTCGTAATGATTACTTAGCCTTTTCGATGATTTCAACAACACGCCAATTCTTATCCTTGCTCATAGGACGACATTCCATAATCTGAACCTTATCGCCTACGCCGCATTCGTTATTCTCGTCGTGTGCCTTATACTTAACAGACTTATCAACGATCTTATTGTAAAGAGGGTGCTTAACTCTGTCCTTGATTGTTACAACAACTGTCTTGTCCATCTTGTCGGATGTAACAATACCTACTCTTGTTTTTCTGAGGTTTCTATCCATAATCAGTTACCTCCTTTTTAGGAATTTGCATTTTCAAGCTCGATAGCTCTCTCAACTGTCTTGATACGAGCGATATCTTTCTTGACTGCTTTAATTCTCATAGGGTTTTCGAGCTGATTGATAGCCTGCTGGAAATGAAGATTGAAAAGCTCTTCCTTAAGCTCTGCTAACTTCTTTGCTCTTTCATCTGCTGAAAGTGCTCTGATTTCTGATGCTTTCATTACTGCTCGCCTCCCTCTTCTTTTTTAACAAACTTGCACTTTACCGGAAGCTTGTTTGCGGCAAGTCTCATAGCCTCGCGAGCAACCTCCTCGCTAACGCCTGCAAGCTCAAACATAACCTTACCCGGCTTAACTACTGCTACCCAGTAGTCAACGTTACCTTTACCTTTACCCATACGAGTATCGGCAGGTCTTGCTGTAATCGGCTTGTCTGGGAAAATCTTAATCCAAACTTTACCGCCACGCTTTGTATAACGGGTCAT
>CAMFQI010000075.1 GCA_945980015.1 uncultured Eubacterium sp.
ATATATTATATCCCGCCGAATTACAAGATTGTATTATCATAAATTTTCAAAACAATGCAGCGTCACATTCGAAATGTGAATTTCATATTGACTAACTATGAAGAATATGATATATTGCTCATAGCAAAACCCTTTTGGGAGTGGATTTTTGAAGAGTAATCTTTTTTCGCCGCACAGTTTTCTTTACTGTGCGGCGTTATTTATTGAGGTGAAGTATGGACAAAAATTTTATGAAAGAAAAGAAAATTTTTCCACTTGTTGTTTCGATGTCGCTGCCTATGGTGATTTCTATGGCGGTAAATTCACTTTATAATATCGTAGACAGCTACTTTGTCGCAAAAATAAGCGAGGACGCAATGACTGCGCTTTCGCTCGTTTATCCCGTTCAAAACCTTATGACTGCGCTCGCCGTCGGCTTCGGAGTGGGAATGAACGCAAGAATTGCATACTGCCTCGGCGCAAACAAGCAAAAGGGCGCAAGCTGTGCGGCAACGACAGGACTGCTTTTAAGCGGCGTTCACGGAATAATACTTATGGTCGTATGTCTTTTGGGTATGAGGCGTTTTTTGATGATGTACACCGATAACGAAAGCATAATCAATATGGGACTTGAATACTCAAACAGGGCGTTTTTGTTCAGCGTGATAATTATGCTCGGCATTTCGCTTGAAAAAATATTCCAATCAGTCGGCAAAATGAACATTTCAATGATAAGTATGATTTGCGGGTTTGTAACAAACATTATACTCGATCCTCTGATGATTTTCGGAATAGGCTTTTTCCCCGAAATGGGAATGTCGGGTGCGGCTTGGGCAACAGGCATCGGACAAAGTGTAACGCTTTTGGTCTACATAATTTGTCTTTTCATATCGCCCATTCCCATAAAGCTCAAAATCAAGCATATTTCGTTTGACAAAAATATGCTCAAAAGTCTTTATTCAGTCGGTATCCCGGCAACGCTCAATATGGCTTTGCCGTCGTTCTTGATTTCATCACTCAACGGAATATTAGCCGCCTTCGGCGAAAAATATGTACTCGTGCTCGGCGCATATTACAAGCTTCAAACATTTATTTATCTGTCTGCAAACGGAATTATTCAAGGCGTTCGACCGCTTGTCAGCTTCAATTACGGTGCACTCGAGCGTGAGAGAGTTAAGCAGATTTTCAAAACAACCGTTATTCTTATATCATCGGTAATGGCGCTCGGCGTACTGCTTTCGCTCATCATACCCAAGCAGATGATGGGTCTGTTTACATCAAACGGCGAAACGGCGCAAATAGGCGTCACCGCCCTGAGAATAATCTGTATAGGCTTCGTATTTTCAGCAGTCTCCGTCACCTGCTGCGGAGTTTTAGAGGCACTCGGAAGAGGAATGGAGTCGCTCATAATTTCGTTTATGCGTTACACCGCCGTTATTATTCCGCTTGCATTTTTGTTCGGAAAAATAATCGGAGCAAACGGCGTGTTCGTTGCTTTTCCCGTAACGGAGATTGTAACCGCCGCAGTCAGCGCACTTGTTTACCGCCGTAATTTCAAAAAATGCTTTGACCTAAAGCAAAAATAATCACCACCTACTGCAAGCCGTCACGGTCTTGCAGTATTTTATTTTCCGTTTAGCATTGATATTGTAAAATAAATTTGGTAAAATATAGCCGAAAAAGGTGGTTTAACTATGGAATTTATAACAAAATCAACGCCCTGCGGCGAAATCAAAGGAATAAACGGCGAAAGATGTTACGAATTTCGAGGCGTGCGTTACGCAAGAGCCGAAAGATACGAAATGCCTGTTGAACAGGAAAAATGGGACGGCGTTTACGACGCAACCGAATACAAGGCGTGCTGTTATCAGCACAGAGCCTTTGATGACGACGCAAAGGTCAATCCGTTTTATCATATCGAATTTAGAAAAGGGCTTAATTTTACATACAGCGAGGACTGTCATTTTCTGAATATCTGGGCTCCGAAGAATGCCGAAAGCTGCCCTGTTTTGATATTCATTCACGGCGGAAGCTTCACGGGCGGAAGCACCGACGAGGGTCATATAAAGGGCGAACGCCTTGCCGAAAAAGGAATAATCACCGTTGCGATGAACTACCGCCTCGGACCCTACGGCTTTTGCGCCCACAACGATTTGAAAAAGAACGGCGAAATATATGCAAACTTCGGACTTTACGACCAAACCACCGCTATAAATTGGGTGATAAAAAACATCTCGTCATTCGGCGGAAATCCCGAAAACATCACTCTTATGGGACAAAGCGCAGGCGCAATGAGCGTTGACATTCATCTCGGCAATCCCCTGCTGAAAAACAAAATCAAGGGTGCGATTATGCAAAGCGGCGCAGGACTTCAAAGATGTTTGCTAAAGCCGTTAAGCGTTGAAAAAATCACTCCGTTTTGGGATAAAATCATCGCAAACGCAGGCGTTAAATCTATTAACGAGCTGAAATCGGTTGATGCAAGAGTGCTCTATTACGCATGGCTCAAGGCGTGTAAGGAAAGCAAATTCAGTATGCCGTATACCTTCCCCGTTTACGATGAAAAAATCATTTGCAAAAACGATTTCACCCTAAACGGCTTGCCCGATATTCCATGTATTATCGGCTCAACCTGTACGGATATGATACCGATTGTGCTTGAGGCGGTAACAAAAAAATACGCAAAGCATATCCAAAGAAAAAACAGCAGTTGCTGGGTTTACAACTTCAACCGTTTTCTTCCCGGCGACGATATGGGAGCGTGGCATTCTGCAGATTTGCTCTATGCGTTTTCTACTCTCGATTTCAACTGGCGACCGTTTGAAGAGATTGACTACAAAATATCCGAACAGTTGAGCGACGCTATTGCGCAGTTTTCAAAAACGCAAAATCCCAACTGCAATTCAATACCGACTTGGGAGGCAGGCTTCAAAAGACCGATGTCGTTTTGCGAAAACACAAGATGCGATAATTGGCACACAGGAGATAATCTAAAATACACACTGACAGGTAAAGGAAAAACAGTATAATGCCGAAATTCAATCATACTTTTACGCTTAAGGTCGCAGACGACAGCAGTCGTATTTACGAATGTGACGACAATATTGCACGTATTGATTTTATAAGCCAAAGCGGTATAAGGGTTGCGATATACAAAAAGAACGCCGAGCTTATGCCGACCTTTTGCGTCAATCCGACAAACGATTTTTTGCTTGACGGCAGGGAAAGACTGAGTACCGACGGCTTTGATTTATGCAAAATAAAGACCGAAAATCAGGATAACGAGGACTTATTCTCTCTCCCCTGCGGAGTCGATATCAGGCTTGAAAAAAGAAATTTTCTTCTAAGCTATTCTTACGGTGAAAAAACGATTTTTGCAGACAGAAAGCCGCTCGCCTATAATTTACAAAAGGAATTCGGCGACGGTCTGTATCACTATATAACACGGCTTGACGGCGAGCACATTTACGGCTTGGGTGACAAGGGCGGCGCACTTGATAAATCCGGCAGAGCATTTCGCATTGAAACGGTTGACTGTATGGGCTACAGTGCAAAGAACAGCGACCCGTTATACAAGCATCTGCCGTTTTATATCTGCGAAAACAAAACGCTTTGCTACGGTATTTTTTACGACACAACCGACACCTCGTACTTTGATTTCGGCAAGGAAATAAACAACTACTACCCTTCCTATAAATACTTCAAAACCGATGACGACTGCCTTGTTTACTATGTATTTTTCGGCAGTAAGCTTTCCGTTTTGCAGCAATTTTGCAGGCTATGCGGCAAGCAGGCATTTCCTCCGAGATGGTCGTTTGATTACTGCGCAAGCACCATGGCATACACGGACGCACCCGACTCCGAAAGGCAGATGTACGCCTTTTTGGATAAGCTCGAAAAATACGATTTGTCGTGTCAGGGCTTCTATCTTTCGTCGGGCTACACCTCAATCGGCGAAAGGCGGTATGTATTTAATTGGAACTACGACAAATTTCCAAATCCGAAAGAATTTGTCGAAAGGTTTTCGCAACGCAATATCAACATTATCCCGAACATCAAGCCCGCTTTTTTGGACTCCCACCCGCTTTACAGTGAGCTTGAGAAAAAGGGCTATTTTGTAAAAAATCCGGACGGCACGCCGTTCGTTACGGAATTTTGGGACGGACTCGGAAGCTATCTTGATTTCACAAACAAGGCGGCCTTTGATTATTGGAGCAAAAAGGTGACGTCCTCTTTACTCAATTTGGGAATTACTTCAACTTGGAACGACAACAACGAATTTGATATAAAGGACACCGAAGCACTATGCTGCGGATTTTCAAATGGAGAAGTCAAGGCAAGCAGAATACGAAGCACCCTGACCTATCTTATGGTTGCGTCCTCATACCTTGCGCAGAAAAAACAATATCCTAATTACAGACCGTTTCTTTCGACACGAAGCGGAAATATTGCCGTTCGCCGTTTGGCGCAAACATGGTCGGGCGACAACAAAACGAGCTTTGAGGATTTGAGATATTGCCACAATATCGGACTTACGATGTCGCTTTCGGGATTTGGCTTTTACGGTCACGATTTGGGCGGCTTTCACGGAAAAATGCCGTCAAGACAGCTTCTTTTACGTTGGCTTGAGCACGGAATATTTGAACCTCGCTTCACCATTCATAGCTGGAACGAGGACGGCTCTGCGACAATGCCGTGGAGCTACGAGGACATTATGCCGAGCGTAAAGGCGTTGTTTGAGCAAAGGCGTAAGCTCATTCCGTATCTTTATAATTGTGCATACAATTCTGTTGAAAACGAAATACCGATTAATGCGCCTCTCATTTTGTACTATGACGATGAGGAGCTTTATGACCAAAACGACTGTATGCTCGTCGGCAACAGTATTCTCGTTTCGTTCATATTTGACGAGGACAAAGAAAGCACAAGAGTATATCTTCCGAAAAACGATAATTGGTACCTTGAAAACAGGCTTTATAACGGCGGTCAATGGGTTGAGCTTGAAATTCCGACAAGCAAGCCGATGCCTTATTTTGTTAAGGCGGGAAGCGTTTTGCCGACTTGGGAGGATGAGACGGTATTTACGCTTTATCCTATTGAAAGCGGTGAATTTGAGGACAGCTTTTTCACAGATGACGGACTGACATATAACTATGAAAACGGCGACTGCGTTAAGCTGAAATTCAATGTGACGTGCAACAGCGAGGAAGTCAGAGTTAATTATCACAATTCGGGTAATATGCCATTTTGTCCCGTTATTCGCCTGTGTAAAGCAGACAAAAGACGGCTTATAATCGAAAGCGGTAATTAAGATACAACAAAAAATCGGGGTTCATTTTTCGTGAATCCCGACTTTTTTGTATATTACAATTTTATTTTGTCATATGCCTTTTGAATGCCTCAAAGGTTTCGTCGCTAATTATGTGCTCCATTTTGCAGGCGTCCTGCTGTGCAACATCACTGCTTACGCCCAATTTTGTCAACGCCTCGGTCAAAATCGTATGGCGCTCATATATCTTTTCGGCAAGCTCAACTCCGCTTTTTGTCAGCTTCAAAAAGCCGTTTTTGTCCATTGTCAGATATCCGTCACGCTTCAAAATGCTCACTCCTCGGCTCACACTCGGCTTTGAAAATCCCATTCTTTCGGCAACATCAATCGACCTTACATTGCTTTGTTCTTTACAAAGAATGTATATCGTTTCAATATACATTTCTCCCGATTCCTGCATAAGAATAACCTCTGTTATTTCATCATTTTTACTTCATCAAAGCTATCTGTAATTTCCTTTGACGGCTTTGAGGTGCAAAGAGATACCAAAATATTTACTGCCAATCCGATAAGGAATGCAGGCAAAAGCTCATAAATATTAAGCACCGGCGAAAGCTTTGCAATAAAGAATTTCCAAACAAATACCATTGCGCCGCCTACGATAATTCCTGCAAGTGCGCCGTATTTGTTGCTTCTTCTCCAAAACAGTGACAAAAGCATAACCGGTCCGAATGCCGCACCGAAGCCTGCCCAAGCAAAGGATACAATCTTGAATACCGAGCTATTCTCGTCCCAAGCAACGATTACGCCGATAACTGCGATAGTAATGAGTGTTACTCTTGCAACAATCATTTTTGCGGTTTCGCTGAGATTAAGTCTAAACAGTCCGCCCAAAATATTTTCACTTGCCGACGACGACGCCGCAAGAAGCTGACTGTCCGAAGTTGACATAGTCGAAGCGAGAATACCTGCAAGAATTACACCGGCAATTAACGCAGGCAAAATTCCGTGAGAAGCAAGGTAATTTGCAATTTGAATAATAATTGTTTCTTTATCGACTGCGGCACCCGACTGAGTAAGAGTTGAAAGCGTACCGTTTGCCATAAGTGCATTACCTACAACGCCGATAAGAATTGCAACAGCCATTGAAATAACAACCCAAACAGTTGCAACACGGCGTGAAGTCTTAATCTTGTTCGGATCTTCAATAGCCATAAATCGAAGAAGAATATGCGGCATACCGAAATATCCGAGACCCC
>CAMFQI010000076.1 GCA_945980015.1 uncultured Eubacterium sp.
GGACTTGCTCAAATGGAAGGCTGCATACAACACTAAAACAGAATAGATAATAGCTGAATTTTCAGTACGACACGGTCGTTGACGCATTTAACGGCCGTGTTTTTTATATTTTTAATAAATTTTGTCGAATTTTGTAAAAACTTACCACGCAAAAACGGTTGAATACCACGCAAATATTGTAAACGTATTCACAAAATAGTAACATTTAATTTGTTGTATTATCTAAATATTAAATATAAATATTACTGCTCTGTTTTTACGACGGTTTTGGCAAGAACATTTTTAGGATGGTGCGAATTTATGAATTTTATTGTCACAGCTAATACGGATATCGGAACGACAAAAAGCACAAATCAGGATAGCCTCAGCGTTAAGAAGCTTCAAACCTCACAGGGTGCGATGGTTTTTGCAATATTATGCGACGGCATGGGCGGTCTTGCAAAGGGCGAGGTTGCAAGTGCGAACGTTATTAATGCGTTTAATAATTGGGTTCAGCAGGAATTACCGAAGCTGACTGTGAGTGAATTATCGGCTCAGGTAATACGTTCTCAATGGGAGGAAATTATTGTTACTCAAAACGAAACGATAAAAGCCTACGGAGCAGGACAGGGTGTGAGATTGGGCACAACAGCGGTTATAATGCTCCTTACACAAACTCAATACTTCATTATGAATGTCGGAGATTCACGTGCCTACGAAATAAGGGAGGGCCTTAATCAAATCACAAACGACCAAACCTTTGTTGCAAGAGAGGTTGCACTTGGAAATATGACTCCCGAGCAGGCGCTGAGAGATGAAAGAAGAAGTGTTTTGCTTCAGTGTATCGGTGCAAGCGAAAGCGTTTATCCGGATATGTTCACCGGAGAGGTAAAGCAAAATGCGTGCTATATGCTTTGCTCCGACGGTTTTAGGCACGAGATAACCGAGAACGAGATTTACCAAATGTTTTCTCCTGCCGTTCTCAACAGCGAAGACGCTATGAACCAAAACACAGTTAGCTTAATTGAATTGAACAAGCAAAGAATGGAACGGGACAACATCTCGGTAGTTCTTGTCAGAACTTATTAAGGAGGAAAAATATATGTTGGAAATAGGCTCACTTGTTGACGGCAAGTATAAAATCCTTAATAAAGTCGGACAGGGCGGTATGAGTGTTGTTTATCTTGCCATGAACGAAAAGGCAAATAAGCAATGGGCTATCAAGGAGGTCCGTAAGGACGGCGTGCTTGATTTTGAAGCAGTCAAGCAGGGCTTAGTTGCTGAGACGGACATTTTGAAAAAGCTTGACCATCCTCATCTGCCGAGTATTGTTGACGTTATTGATACGGAAGACTCGTTCATCATCATTATGGACTATATTCAGGGTAACTCTCTGAATAAGGCGTTGGAGGAATACGGCGCACAGCCGCAGGAGCTTGTAATAAAATGGGCAATGCAGCTTTGCGATGTACTCGGTTATCTGCATACGAGAAATCCGGCAATTATTTATCGTGATATGAAGCCGGCGAATATTATGCTCAAGCCTGACGGAAACGTAACTCTCATCGACTTCGGTACCGCAAGAGAATATAAAGAAAAAAATCTTGCTGATACAACCTGCTTGGGTACTGTCGGATATGCGGCTCCGGAGCAGTTCGGAGGAATGGGACAAACAGACGCAAGAACGGATATTTATTGTCTCGGCGCAACACTTTATCATTTGGTAACAGGTATGAACCCCTGTGAGCCGCCATATGAAATAAAGCCCATAAGAGAAATAAATCCCGCACTTTCAAGCGGACTTGAGAGAATCATCATCAAATGTACTCAAAGAGACCCTAACGACCGTTATCAGTCGTGTGCAGAGTTGATGTATGCACTTGAGCATTACGAGGAAATAGATGATATCCACAGAAAAAAGCAAAAGAGAAAGCTTGGCTTATTTATTGCGTCTCTGCTTATGACTGTTATTATGGCTGTCACATCGGTTTCCGGTTATTTTATGGCCGAAAACAAAAAGAGCGAGAACTACGAGGAAATACTTAAAACGGCACAGACGGTTGACGATTATTACAACGCTATTCTGACCGACCCTCAAAAGCCCGACGCTTATCAAAAGCTCAATAAGTATTTAACGGACGATTTTGTGCTTACTAAAGAGGAGGCACAACAGCTCTTGAAGCTTCAAATCGGTCTTGAAAAGCAAAATTCAAACGGATTTTCCGAAAACATTGACGTTATGGAGCAGCTTGCGGCAAGTAATCCGACGGCATACCGTGACGTTTGCTATGAAATCGGTCAGTCGTTCCTTTTCTACTATGATGTAAATGTTGACCGTGACCGATATTCAAATGCTGCAACGTGGTTTGAACATGCAAAGGACCAATACGATGTTGCGGGAATTTATTGCGACATTTCAAATTGTCTTAATGTAATAAGCGAATATAACGGCGGAAAGTATAAGCAAACCGAAAAGATGTATGAAGAATACAAAAATTTGTGGGATATGATTAAGCAGCTTGAAGAAAAAACTGCTGATTTTGACAGCGTTGACTCAAAGCTGCAGGTATGGAACGAAATCAATTCAATGATTGACTCAAATATCCCTCAGTTTATCGAAATCACAGACAAGGCGGATATGATCAATCTGCTTGATGAGATTTCTAAGCAAAGCGATGACGTTAATAAATCGGTAATTGAAAAAGAAATACATCAACTCAAGTCTTCCATAGAAAACACTAAGGCAAAGATTGAGTCAGTACAGGACTAAGGAGGAACGGCAATAATGACTTATGAAGGTTTTAGATATTTATTTATTATTGCTGCCATAGTTGCTGCAGTAATGCTGATAGTTACGGTGTTATTGTTCTTTTTGTTCAAGATACCAAGCGTTATCGGTGACCTTTCGGGAGCAACGGCAAGAAAGGCAATTAAGGAAATCAGAGAGCAAAACGAAAAAACAGGAGACAAGGGATATTCTCCAAGTGCTTACAACGTTCAAAGAGGCAAGGTTACGGACAAAATTTCAGACTCCGGTAGAGTGAACAGGCGTACAACAAGCGGCTTCGGCGGTATTAATACATCGAAAATAAGCACACAGTCGCTTATAGAACAGGCACAGGCGTCGGAAACAACAGTGCTTGAAAATATGCAGGGCGACAGCACAACGGTGCTTAACCCTCAATCAAACGAGACAACGGTTCTCAATCAACAATCAAATGAAACGACTGTTCTCAATCAACAATCAAATGAAACAACGGTTCTTAGTCCGCAAAGCAACGAAACAACTGTTTTGAGTCCTCAGGACACTTCGGTTGAAACCGTTCAGCTATCACAATGTCAGGTATCCGACAAGCCTGACAACAGTCCGGCCGTGACGCAGGACACTCTATTTGCGATAGAGTATGATATTACCTTTATTAATACTAACGAGTTTATAGGATAGGGGGACTGATTGTGAAAAGCAGGAGCACTTTGGTAAGGCTTTTGATAATATCAATAGCAAGCTTCGGTATCATGTCAATTACCTTCCTGTTGATGCCTCTCGACATTATGCTCAACATTATAAACTCAAGGCTGATTAATATTATTATAGGTATAATATTTTGGCTCGGATTACTTATCGGTACGGTAAGTCAACTGATTTTGAGTATAAAAACGAAGCCTATGCGAAAGGAAGGCTACAGAAAGCCGGGATTATTGGCTTTCTTTTCAAACAGGTTGGCAACGGCCTTTGATTTGATTATGATAATAAGCTTAATAGGGCTGGCGGTGTCCTTGATTGCTACGAATATGGTAGGATACAGCTGCTACGTTTTTCTTTCACTTACGGTTCTGTCGTTCGTTATGCATTGCATTTTCAACGGACAAAGCTACAAATTGATAACCGGCGTGAAGAAAGAAAAAAATAACGAAAGGAAAGATGAAAATGAATAAGACAAAGAATTCAATTTCCAAGCGTATTTTGTCGCTGCTTTTGAGTATTTTGCTTGTAACGGGCAGTATTCCCATGAGCGTTTACACGGCGTTTGCCGGCGATGTTAACTACGGTGAATATCAGTCGATAACTACAGGCGCCGACATTACCTCATCAAGCGACAAAACCATTGACGTTACATACTCAAACGTCACATTGGTTTGGCAGGAGGCAGACGCTTTGGCGGGAATATCAAAGGCAGGCTGGTATATTCAGGCTACTATGACATCTCCGTCGGGATTTATGAATGAGGCTGATTTTAAGGTTGACTCGGCAGATGTTGTTACATATACGGAAGGCTGCAACGGTGAGCTTTCTTCTGCAAAGTCATATTGGGATAATCAGACTACGGATTCAAGCGTTGAAAATATTAAAAGAACAGTTTCTCTTAATGCATATGTTGATGAGCAAATTCTTAACGATGCAGTTAAGGACGGCGGCTTTTACTATGAATACAAATTCAATTGGAACTCAAACGAGCAGACATTGAGGCTGAATTTGGCAGACAATATTAAGCTTGAAAAGAACGGCGACGTTATTTATCCGTCGGACAATAACGGCATTGTCGCTCCGAAGCAAAGCGGTTTTACCGCTTCAAGCTCGGCGTCGAATTATGTTGTTGTAAACAATGTTTCAAGCGCAGTTGTTGAATACGACGAGGGCTATAAGCTCGGTATTGAGGTTAAGGCTCCGAGCACGTTGCTTACACAAAGTGATTTTGAAAATGTTACTTATCAGTCCTTTGATTCAAGCGTTTGGGACAGTGCTCAAAGCTTTTGGGACAATCAAGCAACAGACAGTAAAATTGAAAGCGCACAAAGAAGCGTTGACGTTTATGCAAGCATAACTGTTGACGCACTCGATTTGGCACAGAAAAACGGCGAGACACTTAAGTATTACTGGAGATTTGACTTCGATAAGGACGGTGTTTATGAGCAGTATGTTGAGCTTGAGGTTAATCCGTCAAACATTACGCTGACAAAGGACGGATATCAGGTATATCCGAAGCTCGGCAATGTAACATCAATTGACGGAGCAAGCGTTATCGGTGATGAAACGGGAAATGTTGAGGTTGTTGCCGATTCTCTTACTCTTGATTATAAAACGACAGATGCTGGTGCAGGTATTGTCAGCGACGGCTGGTGGACAGGCATTGTTATCAATGCGCCTGAGCTTGATGCTTCGGTTTTGGAAAATGCAAAGTATCAAATTAAGGAATATAAGAGTGCCGATTGGTCGGCTGTAAAATCGTTTTGGGACGATAAAAGCTCGGCAGACAGCGACACAACGCACAATATTAAGGAAAATGTCAAGCTTGACAGGACTATTTTGAGCGAGGCACTTGATAGCGGTGAGGATATTGTATTCAGCTACCGCTTCGACTGGAATAATGACGGTGCTTTCGAGCAGCTTGTAACGTATCGTATTGTTCCGAGTGATTCTATTGTATTAAATAAGATTGCTCAAACGAATTTCAAATTCTTAAATGAGGCTCCGGTAGACCAGATAGTAGGCGATAAATTTACAAATAAAGCGACCGGAGGTCAGTCAAGCGGCGAGGTTGTATATTCTATTAAGTCCGGCACAGAGTTTGCGGATATTGACGCAAATACCGGTGAGGTAACGTTTAAGAAGGCCGGCAAAGTAGTTATTTTGGCAACAAAGGCGGCTGACGATGTTTACGACCAGGCAACTGCTGAATATACCGTTACTTCGATAAGAACTGTTCAAAGCAGCTTCTCCTTTGAAACAACCGGACCGGTTGTTCAGACCTATGCCGAGAACAAAAAGTATACTAATAATGCAGTAGGCGGCAGCGGAAACGGTGAGATTTCCTACAGAATCGTCAACGGCTCTCAATATGCCGATATTGACAGTGCAACAGGCGAGGTAACAATCAAAAAAGCGGGCGAGGTTACCATTGAAGCAAAGAAAGCACAGGACGATAAGTATTACGAAACAACCGCTACCTACATTTTACAAATTAAAAAGGCTGACCAAAGCGTACTTTCGTTTACAACCGTACCCGAGAATAACGAAATTGCTTACAGCGAATTGCCGCAGTATTCAATCATTGAAGCAACGGGAGGCAACGGAACGGGCGAAATTACATATAGCGTAATTTCAAACCCCGATGTTGCAACCGTTACATCTGACGGCGTCATCAAGACGTTGAAAACAGGTCAGTTTACCGTTCAGGCAGTAAAAGCCGAGGACGACTGCTACAATGAAAGTCAGGTTGCTCAAGTAACGCTTACAGTAGTTAAAGGCACACAGGCAGAGATTATGTTTGATGAGCCTGCACCGAGCAGCATTGATTTTAATACAAACAACAATGAATTTACAAATGCCGCAACAGGCGGCTCGGGAAGCGGAGCAATATCATATTCCGTGATAACAGGCTCTTCGTTTGCAACTGTTGATGAATTCGGTAAGGTAACGTTTACAAAGGCGGGACTTATTCAAATTTGTGCAACAAGAGAACTGTCTCTTATACA
>CAMFQI010000077.1 GCA_945980015.1 uncultured Eubacterium sp.
ACACCTAAGCCTTCGTCGGCAGCGTCAGATGTGTATAAGAGACAGGGATATCGTGCGTGAGCTTTACAAAAAGAGCGACCGTATTGTTATTTCCACAAACGGCTTTTTTACCGACAGAATAGTTGATTTATGCAAGGAATTTCCGCAAATCGGAATCAGAATTTCAATAGAAGGTCTGGAGCAGACAAACAACGAAATAAGAGGTCTTGAAAACGGCTTCAACAGAGGTTACGAAACACTCAAAAAGCTCGTTGAAATGGGAATGAAAGACGTTGGCTTCGGTATGACGGTTCAGGACAAAAATGCACCCGACCTTGTGCCGCTTTATAAATTATCCGACGAAATGGGTATGGAATTTGCAACCGCCTCGCTTCACAACAGCTTTTATTTCGTTGAAGCGAAAAACAAGATTGAAGACAGACCGATGGTTGCAGAAAATTTTGAAGCGCTGATTAACGAGCTTCTCGCTTCAAAAAGTCCGAAAAAGTGGTTTAGGGCATATTTTAATCACGGACTGATAAACTACATTTATTCGCAAAAGAGACTGCTCCCCTGTGATATGAGCTTCGACACGTTCTTTATTGACCCGTACGGCGACGTTATGCCGTGCAACGGCACAAAGGACAAGGAGGTTATGGGCAATATCAACACTCAAAGCTGGGACGAGCTTTGGAACAGCGAGCAGGCGGAAAAGGTCAGAGCAAAGGTAAGATGCTGTGACAGAAACTGCTGGATGATTGGCTCGGTGTCCCCTGCTATGCATAAGTACATTTGGGTACCGGCTATTTGGGTATTAAAGCACAAGCTCAAATTCTGGACAAAAAACAAGTATTCTATGTACGAAAACAAGATTGTTCGTGATTACCGTGACGGCAAGGTTACAAAGCAGGAGCTTGACAGCCTTTCAACCTGCGATATGAATGCCGTTATAAACAACGGCTTATCCGACGCTTCACTCGAACAGCTTAAAGACAGAACAGGCGAGGAAATCGTTGACGCAGATATCAAAGGTCAACTTTCAATAAACAATTAGTCTATATGGAGAACAAAATGACAGTTACTGTACTGACTCCGACATATAAC
The DNA here is from genome assembly GCA_945980015.1 of uncultured Eubacterium sp. Taxonomy (GTDB): domain Bacteria; phylum Bacillota; class Clostridia; order Oscillospirales; family Acutalibacteraceae; genus Eubacterium_R. The sequence continues at coordinate 1,084 of CAMFQI010000077.1, forward strand.
AGAGCAGACAAGCTTAAAGCACTCTATGATTCACTTATGAAACAAACAAGCAAGGACTTCAAATGGCTTGTTATTGACGACGGAAGCGAGGATAATACGAGTGATGTTGTTTGTGAGTTTATAGAAAACGCAGATTTTGAAATTGAATACATAAAAAAAGAAAACGGCGGAAAGCATACTGCACTCAATGTCGGAATAGCCAAAATTACAACCGACTTAACCTTTATCGTCGATTCGGACGACTACCTTACAGACGATGCAATCTTTGAAATATGCAAAGAACACGAGAGATTCAAGGATAATGACAGAATATGCGGCTATAGCTTTTTAAGACAGTATCCTAACGGAAAAATTAACGGCTCATTCGACAGGAAAAACGAGATAATCGGTAATTTTATTGTTCAAAGAATAAACAAAAACGACGCTAATTCCGACAAGGCTGAGGTTTGGAAAACAACTTGTCTTAAGGAATTTCCGTTTCCCGAATTTGAGGGAGAGAAATTCTTGGGCGAGGATACGGTATGGATTCAAATGGCACTTAAGTATGAAGTTTTATTTTTGAACAAGCCTATTTACATATCCGAATATCTACCCGACGGACTTACAGACAACAGAAGAAAGCACAACATTAAATCGCCGCAAGGCTGTAGGCACCGTGCTTATGTTACATTGCTTGCAAATGAGCAGATAAGCCTGAGTAAAAGATATTATTTTAAGGTAATACTTCAATACCACGTTTACGGTTTTTTTGCTAAAATACCTCCTAAAAAACAATTTGAGGATAACCCAAACAAGCTAATGCACATACTGACGCTACCGTTAGGATATATAATTTATCTCAAATGGAAAAACGATAAAAACTATAAATAAGCCTCACAGGGTAAACGCCCATAACGGCAAAAAGGAAAGCATAATGAACATTCTTTTATCATCATATAGCGGCAGTCCTTACAAGGGCAGCGAGGACGCTGTCGGATGGAATTGGATAACTACCTTAAGCAAAAAGCTCCCTAACGATACAGTATATTTTGTTACAAGAACCTTCAACAAGGAGGATTTGGACAAAGGGCTTAAGGAATTTCAAATTAAAAACGTTAAAGCAATTTATGTCGACGTACCAAATGCGCTTGACTGGTACAGAGAAAAATACAAGCCGTTTCACTATATGCAATATATGATTTGGCTTCAGGTTGTATACAGATGGGCTAAAAAGAGCAAAATAAAATTTGACATTGTTCATCATATAACAATGGGAAATTTCCGAATTACAGGCTCAATCAATAAGCTTGACGCCGTTTCGATTTTTGGTCCTGTCGGAGGTGGACAAACGACACCAAGCTCACTCAAATGCTACTACAACAAAAAATCACGCTTTGAAAAAATCCGAGACATTGCAAATGATCTTGTTCCGAAAATGCCCTCGTACAAAAGAAGCCTTAGAAGATTTGACAAGGTTTTTGCGGTAAACGAGGAAACAAAGCAGATTATGGAAAAATCAGCCGGTATAAAGGTTGTAAGACTTCCCGAAATCGCAATAAACAAGGACTTGGTTATGCTCGATGTTGAGCCGAGACACAACGAAACAATCGAAATAATATATCTCGGCAGATTATTGGAGTTAAAGGGCTTAACTCTACTTATAGATGTTATTAAAGAAGTAAAATCCGACAAGTCATTTCATTTTTCATTATATGGCTCAGGCGAGCTTGAAGAAGAGTTAAAAAGAAAAATAAAGGAATACGCAATAGAAGACATTGTTTGTGTTCCCGGTGAAATAGATTACACACAAATAGCAGATGTTTACAAAAACGCCGACATATTTGTTCACCCTACATTTAGGGACAGCGGCGGCGCTGTTTTTGTTGAAGCGATGGCGTACAAACTGCCGATAGTAGCACTCAATCAAAGTCTTTCAAGGGAATTGAACGACAACAAATGCGGTCTGTTTGTCGAAACAAATCAAGCTAAAGAAGAAATCATACAGGAATTTGCACAAAAGCTGAAGACACTCATAGAAAACGAGGAGCTTCGACTGGAGCTTGGTGAAAACGGATATAATTATGCAAACGGCTTTTTAACTCTCGACAAAAAGTTTGATATTATTTACGGGGATATTATAGGCTGACTCAGTCTATACAAAATCAATTATGTTTAAGTCAAAAATAAAACTGAATTTTTATCCTATGCAGCTAATAATAGCGGCAATTATGATATTACTTCCAATGACCATAATTCTTCAAAGAATAACAGGCATTGACCTCTTCGACTATCTTGATGAGGTATGGAGTATATTCTGTATAGTGTATGTGTTTATTGCCGCAATACAACGAAAAATTAATCGAAGCGATATCGTCTTTTTGGTTGTACTCGTAGTAACCGAATTCATTGCGTTGCTTGGCAATATCATCTTTGGGATATGCAAGGATTGGTTTGCGATAGCAGTTGACGCTCTTTCGCTTTTCAAGGTCTTTTTGCCGTTTATTGTTATGAAATACATAGGACAAAAGGATAAGCAGATGTTTATTGCAAAATATATGCTGCCCTTTGCAAAGCTGCTTGTTTTGGCAAGCACATTATTTGGAATTCTCACAGAGTTGGGATTTGCTCATATGTACAAAGCGGAGGAAAGATACGGTCTTAAGGCTTTCTTCTTTATTTTCGACAGTGAACCGAGATTCGGATATATCATTGCTTGCTGTATGCTTGTTATTTTGCTTGTTGAAAAGAGCAGGTCGAAGGAAATTATTTATTCCGTACTGTGCATTTTCAATATGGTTTTAACAACAAAAGGCTCGGTATATATGGTATTTATATGCTATATCGGTTTCTTGATTTTGTGGAGAAAGCAAAGCAAAATGACCGCAATTCAGGCATTACCCCTCGCACTTGTCGCAACGGCAGCCTCTACTCTTCAAATCAACACCTATCTTAAAGATGCCCAATCGCCGAGAATGTTGTTCTTAAAGTACGGCTTCGTTACGGCAAACAAGTATTTTCCGCTTGGCTCGGGCTTTGCAACATACGGCTCGGATATGGCAAAAAGAGTATACTCCCCTCTTTACTACGAATACAAGTTCAACAAGGTTTACGGTATGTCGCAAAAAAGAGATATGTTTTTGACAGACAACTATTTTGCGATGATATTCGGTCAGTTCGGATATATAGGAACTGCGTTGTTCGGCGTTCTTATGGTAATTATGTTTAGAACAATCAACAACATAAATATCTACAAAAGAGCAAAAGCACTTACTCTTGCAATGCTTATCGGCTTGCTTATAAGCTCGCTCGGTTCGGCTATTATCAAGATGAACATCGGCGTTTTATGTGTTTCGCTTATGGGACTTGCCTGCGGATATTCCAACCATGAGGTCAACAAGGAGAGCTCCTCTACAAGACTTCGTATTCACTTATAACAGGTGCCGCCATGCTTTATATGATTAAAGACATACTCAAAACAACACTCTTAAGCGTACCATATGGTTTTTTTATTGCATTGGCAATAACCTTATGTGTAAACAGGGCTATCGGAAACAACTTTAAGCATTATACATCATTGCTTAACAAAAAGCGTTTCAGACTTATTCTTTACACGATAACCTACATTTTTATGCTGCTTTATAGAACAGTTCTTTGCAGAAGCAGTGATTACGAGCCGCTTTCAGATGTTTGGGGAGGCTGGGGTATTGAGATTTTTGAGTATACGGGAATCGACTACGGCACAATAATCGGGAATGTACTTATGTTTATTCCGCTCACGCTGATTATTCTGTTTACTTTCCCTGATATTTTTTCTTCGATAAAGGATATTTTTATTAAGTGCACGGCATTTTCTTTTTGCCTGTCTCTAATCATTGAGCTATTGCAGCTGATATTTCACAAGGGTACGTTTCAGATATCCGACATCGTTTACAACACGCTCGGAGGAGCTTTAGGTGTAGGATTATTCGTACTGTATCAAACAAAAATCAAAGGACGCAGAAAATGAGCGACAGAACGAGAACAGAAAATTCAATACTCAACACTACGCTCTCAACCGGCATTTATATCGTAAATACCGTAATTGCGTTCGTGTCGAGAATGATATTCGTAAGAGTATTATCCGACTCGTATTTAGGGCTTAACAGTCTGTTTTCAAACATTTTCAGCGTGCTTTCAATAGTTGAACTCGGCGTCGGAAATTCGATAATATACTACCTTTACAAGCCTGTTCACGAAAAAGATGAGCGTGAAATTGCCGCAGTTATGCGTCTTGCAAAAAAAATATACATTTGTCTCGGCGTATTTGTTGCAGTCGGCGGACTTATAGTTGCTGTATTTTTGGAAAAAATCGCAGGAGATACGGGTGACATAAGCGAGAACATCTACATTATGTACATCATCTATCTTGCAGGTGTTGTAAGCGGATACTTTTTCAGCTACAAAACGCTTATTCTTACGGCGCACCAAAAAGTCTACGCCGTAACGGGACTTAATTATCTTGTTATAGCAGCTCAAAATGTTGTGCAGATAATTCTTTTGCTTGCGTTCAAATCGTATTTTCTTTATATCATCGTAATTGTCGGCGGCACAATTGTTTATAACCTTTTAATTAACATCATTGCAAACAAAAAATATCCTTACTTAAAGCTTTACAAAAACGAAAAGCCGCACGGCTTCAGCACGAGCGAGCTTCTCAAAAGCTTTAAGGGACTGATTGTTTACAAGTTCAGCGATATTTGTGTAAACAACACCGACTCAATTATGATTAGCGTTTTCAGAGGGCTCAGTCAAACGGGCAAGGCAACGAACTATTCCCTGTTTGTTACAACGCTCAATGCTATGATAGGTCAGGTGCTCAAATCAATTACGCCGAGCATAGGAGATATGAATGTTGAAAAAAGCAAGGAGGAGCAATTCTCGTTTTTCAATTCCATATATCTTTTGAATTTTTGGGTTTACAGCTGGGCGGCAATAGGACTTGCATTTGTATCATCGGACGCAGTGTCGCTTTTGTATGGAAGTCAATATGTTATGGATATAAAAATCCCTGTTGTGCTTGCGCTTAGCTTTTTTATTGCCGGGCTTCAAAATCCGATAGTAATTTACAAGGAAACGAGGGGTATTTTTTCTAAGGGGCAGTATGTTTTACTGTTCACGGCGGCACTCAACATCATAGGTGATATCGTGCTTGGTAAATATTTCGGAATACTCGGAATTTTTGCGGCAACAATTATTGCAAGACTGCTGACGGTAAGCTGGTACGAGCCGTATATTATTTTCAAAAACGCCTTCGGCAAAAAGCCCTTTGGATATTATCTAAAATAC
>CAMFQI010000078.1 GCA_945980015.1 uncultured Eubacterium sp.
ATTTTAATATATAATATCAAGGCTGATAGTATGTGCGGCAGTTTTGTCGTACAAAAAATGCATTTTGCCTGTACTATACCCGTACAGAGATTATAAAAGATTAAGACGAGTTTAGTCTTTTGAAAGGTAGTGAAAAAGAATGAAAAGAACGTTTCAGCCAAAGAAGAGACATGCACAGAAGGTTCACGGCTTCAGAAAGAGAATGTCAACCAAGAACGGCAGAAAGGTAATTGCCCGCCGTCGTGCAAAGGGCAGAAAGTCCCTTTCATACTAATTGAAAGCAGAATAAAGGAACGGTTTTAGTGAAAGGTCAAACCTTAAAGGAAAACAAGGATTTCCGCAGACTTTACTATCGCGGAAAAAACAGGGCAGGCTCTGTGCTTGTTACCTATGCAATGAAAAACAAAAAGGGCTTTAACGCCTACGGTATCACAACCGGCAAAAAAATCGGCGGCGCAGTCGAGCGCAACCGTGCAAGGCGTATTATCCGTGTTGCTTTTTCTAATTTAGAAAAGGAAATCGAGGGAAGCTGGGACTTTGTTTTTGTTGCAAGGACAAAAAGCACCGTTGTAAAAGAACAGGAGCTTGAGGCACAAATGCGTGCGCAGTTCGTTGAATTAGGCGTAATAAATGAAAAAGCTTAAAGATTTAGTATTAAGGCTGATGATTTTTCTCATAAAAACATATCAGCAAACCCTGTCACCGAGATTTTCCGGCGGTGCGTGTCGCTTTACTCCGACCTGCTCGCAGTACGCTGTCGAAGCTTTACAGGAGCACGGAATAATAAAGGGCAGCGCACTTGCAATATGGCGAATTATGAGATGCAACCCTTTTTGTAAGGGCGGATATGACCCTGTTCCTTTGAAGAAATCTAAACAAGAGGAAAAGAAAAAGCAGTGATAACACCTATTACATTAGCGACGGCAGTCAGTAACGGAATGGCGATATTTAAGCCGCTGTATATGCTGTTTGGTAAATGTATGGAGGGATTGCTATATCTATTTAACGATAAATATTTCCTGTCCCTCATCGTATTTACCATACTCACCCGTTTGATACTGTTTCCGTTCACCCTCAAACAACAAAAGGCTACGGCAAAAACCGCCAGATTACAGCCTAAAATTCAAAAAATTCAAAAGAAGTACGCAAATATGACCGACCCAAAGGACAGACAGCGTCAGCAGGAGGAAATGCAGGCTCTCTACGAAAGAGAGGGTCACAACCCTATGAATATGGGCTGCGGACCTATGCTGTTTCAGATGGTCTTTCTTATGGGTATTATCGGAATAATCTACTATCCTATTCAGTACATTCTCGGAATTGACATTTCTTCTCAGGCAAATGAAATTGCCCAAGCACTCGGAATCAACGGATCTTATTTCCAAATTGAGATTTTGCAGAACTTCGAGGCTTACCGTGAGACTCTTGCAACACAGTTCGGAGATTTGTTTACTCCCGAAAAGCTTGATGCAATCGCCGAGTACCGTACTCATATGTTCCTCGGTAATGTCGATATGACAAAGATACCGAGCATAAAGGATTGGTCCGACCCTGTTATTTGTATTCCGATTTTCTGTTTGATTACTTCTATGGGATCGTCCGTTTTGTCGACGATGATTCAAAAAAAGCAAAATCCGGCAGCCGCCGCACAGGGCAACCAAATGCTGCTGATGATGCTTATGATGCCGTTTTTCTCGTTCTACATTTCGTTTAAGGTTTCTGCGGCAGTAGGTTTTTACTGGATAATTTCAAACGTTATTGCACTTATTCAGCAGCTTGTTATGGCGACCTTCTTCCCACCAAAAAGAAATATAGCACGCCAGATGATTGAATCTACAATCGAACGTCGTTCGAGAGAAAACAGTATAAAAAACACAAAGTAAATCGGAGATTTATAAAATATGATTATAGAAAAAATCGGTACAGGCAAAACCCTTGAGGCCGCAATCACAGCGGCAAAGGCTTTGCTTAACGCACCTGCACAGGCTGATGTTAAGACCGAGGTTTTGGAAACAGGCAGCAAGGGCTTTTTGGGTCTTTTCGGCGCCAAGGATTATAAGGTAAAGGCTTATTATGACGACGGCAAAAAGGAAAAGAAGGCACCAAAGAAGCCGGCACAAAAAAAGCAGTCCGCACCAAAAAAGGAAGCACCTGCAAAAAAAGAGCCTGCACCAAAAAAGGAGCAGTCTAAAGAACAGTCTAAGGAGCAGGAAACAAAATCAGAGCAAAAAAAGGAATATCCGAAATCAGTTGATTTGGAATATGCAAAGGCTTATTTGCTCGAAATCTTAAAGGGCTTGAAGATTGAAAACCCGACAGTAAATGCTTCATATTCCGAGGGCGTTGTAACAATGGACCTCGACTGCGACGATTACGGAATTGTTATCGGTCACAGAGGCGAGACTCTCGACAGTATTCAGTATCTTCTCTCGCTCGTTATCAAAAAGAGCGCCCTTGAATATGTCAGAGTTGTCATCAACGTTGGCAATTACAGAGAAAAAAGACAGGAAACGCTTCGTGCACTTGCAAAGAAGAACGCACAGTATGTTCTTCGCACAGGCAGAAGACACACCTTTGAGCCGATGAATCCTTACGAAAGAAGAATTATTCATACGGCTATTCAGGAAATCGACGGCGTTGAGTCACGCTCGATAGGTTATAATCAGGACAGAAAGGTTATAATCGAGCCGACAGGCGGCGTAAAGAGAGGCAATTCCTCAAATCGCAGAGGTTCAAAGCCTCAAAGCGTAACAAAGCCGGCCGAAACCCGTGCGCCAAAGGCTGACAGAGCAGATTTGCCGAAGTTCGGTAAAATCGAAGTCAACAAATAATTAAATATCAGCAGGTGAAAGATGCAACAGGACTACTATTTAATAGCGGTGTTGCATCTTTTTGCATTATATTATAAGAAAGCGAGGGATAAGCGTGTCTACCATTGCGGCGATTGCAACAGGAAATTCGGTCGGCGGTATCGGAGTAATAAGAATAAGCGGCGAGCAGGCAATTCAAATTGCAGACAGGGTTTTTCAACCAATGGACAAAAGCAGTCTTTGCAAGCTAAAGGGCTACCGTGCTAAGTACGGAAACGTTATTATCAATAATACCCCGAGTGACAACGGCGTTGCGCTTGTTTTCAGAGCGCCGAGGTCGTACACGGGCGAGGACGTTGTTGAGATTAGTGTTCACGGCGGTCTTCTCACCGTTCAAAAAACGCTTCAGGCAGTGCTTGACGCAGGAGCTGTTCCGGCACAGGCAGGCGAATTTACAAAAAGAGCGTTTCTAAACGGCAAAATGGATTTAACGCAGGCTGAGAGCGTGGCTCAAATTATATCGGCGCAGGGTGAAGCGGCAATGAAGGCTTCGTTCAACGCAATGCAGGGAAGCCTGAGCAACAAGATAAACGCCGTTTTACAGATTTTGCTCGACACCTCGGCGGTTATGTCGGCTTGGGTCGACTACCCCGACGAAGAAATTCCCGAGCTTGAAGAAAACGATTTGATGAGCAGTCTTCAAAAATGCGAGGGCGAGCTTGATTGTCTGCTGAAAAATTACGACAACGGACAAACGATAATCGGCGGAGTTGATACGGTTATTGCAGGTATGCCGAATGTCGGAAAAAGCAGTCTTATGAATATGCTTGTAGGCAGAGACAAGAGCATTGTTACCCATATTGCAGGAACAACGAGGGATATCGTTGAGGAAAGCGTAAGACTTGGCAATATCGTTTTGCATTTGCGTGATACGGCAGGCTTGAGGCAGAGCGACGACGTTGTTGAGAGCATCGGAATTGACAAGGCATATAAAGCACTTGACGACGCACAGCTTGTGCTTGCGGTTTTTGACAATGGCCGTGAGCTTTGCGAAAGAGACTTTGATTTGATTGAAAGATGCAAGGGCAAAAACGCCGTTGCCGTAATAAACAAAAACGATTTGGAGCAGAGGCTTGATATTGAAAAAATTCAAAACGCATTTAATAAGGTTGTAAGCATATCGGCTCAAAACAGAGAGGGCTTGAGCGAGCTTGAATCGGCGGTTGAGCAAATGCTCGGCGTTAGCGATTTTGATACAAACGCCCCCATGCTTGCAAATTCAAGACAAAGACAAAATTGCCAAAATGCCCTCGAATGTATAAAGCAGGCTATCGACGGTCTTTCAATGGGCGTAACATATGACGCACTTAATGTTATGATAGACAGTGCGTGCGACGAACTGCTTTCGCTTACAGGCAAAAAAGCGACAAGCGAGGTAGTTAACAATATTTTTTCAAAATTCTGTGTTGGAAAGTAAGTGGAAATATGGAATATTTTGCAGGGGAATATGACGTTATAGTAATAGGTGCAGGTCACGCCGGAATTGAAGCGTGTCTTTCGAGCGCAAGGCTCGGTGCAAAAACTGCCGTGTTTACGATAAATCTTGATTGGGTGGGCAATATGCCGTGCAATCCGTCGATAGGAGGCACGAGCAAGGGACATCTTGTCAGAGAAATCGACGCACTCGGCGGTGAAATGGGCAAGGCGGCCGACAAATATTCACTTCAAAGCCGTATGCTGAATTTGGGTAAAGGTCCCGCCGTTCATTCACTCAGGGCGCAAATCGACAGGCGTGAATATTCCGCAGGTATGAAGCACACATTGGAGCTTTGCGAAAACCTTGATATACGTCAGGGCGAGATTGTAGACTTATACAAAAATGACGGTAAATGGTTTGTTAAAACAAGGCTTGAAGCCGTGTTCAGCGCAAAATGTGTTATTCTTGCAACAGGAACATTTCTCGGCGGCAGAGTTTATATCGGTGATGTTTCGTATGAGAGCGGACCGGACGGTATGTTTCCGGCAAACGATTTGAGCAAGGCGTTATATAAGCTGGGCATTCCGCTTCGCAGGTTTAAGACGGGAACACCGAGCAGAGTTAATCGCAGGAGCATTGATTTTAGCGAGCTTGAGGTTCAGCAGGGCGACGAGCGAACGGTTCCCTTTTCGTTTGAAACGGACAAAAATCCCGAAAACAAGGTTGTCTGCCACATAACATATACCAATGAGCGCACAAAAAAAATCATTCTCGACAATCTTCACCGTTCACCGATGTACAGCGGAAAAATCGAGGGCAAGGGTCCTCGTTACTGTCCTAGCTTTGAGGATAAGATTGTACGCTTTGCCGACAAGCAGAGACATCAGCTTTTCATCGAGCCGTGCGGTGAGAACACTGAGGAGATGTATCTTCAAGGCTTAAGCTCCTCTCTGCCGGAGGATGTTCAGCTTGACTTCATTCACACAATAAAGGGTCTTGAACACGCACAGGTTATGCGACCCGCTTACGCTATCGAATACGACTGCGTTGACCCTACTGCGCTTAAATCGAGCCTTGAATTTCAGGATATAGACGGTCTTTTCGGTGCAGGACAGTTCAACGGTTCAAGCGGTTACGAGGAAGCGGCGGCTCAGGGCTTGGTTGCGGGAATAAACGCCGCACACAAGGTTTTGGGAAAGGAGCCTGTTGTTCTTGACCGAGGCGGCTCGTATATCGGAACGCTCATTGACGACCTTGTAACAAAGGGTTGTACCGATCCGTACCGTATGATGACGAGCAGAAGTGAATACCGTTTGGTGCTTCGTCAGGACAATGCAGATTTACGCCTTACTCCTTTGGGATACGAAATCGGTCTTATCAGCGAGAAGAGGTACGAAAAGTTTGTCGAAAAGACGAGACTTATAAATGAAGAAATGCAAAGAGTTGCTTCACTTTCAATTCCGCTTTCCGACGAGCTTCAAAAAATGCTTGTTGCTCGCTCAACTGCCGAGCTTAAAACGGGTTGTAAGATGGTCGAGCTTCTTCGCAGACCTCAAATTAGCTATGACGATTTAGCACCGTTTGACAAAAAACGCCCCGACCTTCCCCACGAAATCTTTGAGCAGGTTGAGATTAGCATAAAATACGAGGGCTATATCAAAAAACAGGAGGCACAGATTAGGGAAATGCGCCGTCTTGAAGCAAAGAAAATCCCCGACGAGATAGACTACACGTCATTAAAGGGACTTAGGCTTGAAGCGGTTGAAAAGCTTAATAAAATCAGACCTCAGAATTTAGGACAGGCAGGTAGAATAAGCGGCGTTAACCCCGCCGATATTACTGCGCTGAATATTATTTTGGAGAGTATGGGCAATGATAGATAAAAACAGATTTACCGCCCTGTGCGAAAAAAACGAAATAACACTTGACGAAGCGGCAATCGAAAGATTCGACGCCTTTGCTTCCCTGCTTGTTGAGTGGAACGAAAAAATGAATCTTACGGCAATCACCGAGCCTCATGAAATTGAGGTTAAGCATTTTCTT
>CAMFQI010000079.1 GCA_945980015.1 uncultured Eubacterium sp.
CATATGAGCAGCAACCTTTAAGTCGGCAAGCGGCGACATTTTTTCGGGATTGAGTTCCTGCGCCTTAAATATCAACATACCGAAGTTTACAATTACAGTTGTTCTTATAATTTGGAACAACTTGTACGGCTTCGACTGACGGTTGATTTTCAGCTTAGTGCAAAGCTTTGCAAAAACAGGCTCAAGGAAGAGACCTATCATCATAAGGAAATAATAGTAAAGTCCGTAAACAATATACTTCAGTCCCGAGCCGTGCCAAAATCCGTTCGTAAACCAAACGAAGAACAATGCAACGGCAGTAGGAATCAGGTTTGCATAATACGGATTAAACTTATCTCTCGCCTTTGCCGAAAGATTCTTGAAGCCCTTTGAAAACGAAATTCCGTAGAAAATGTAGTCACGAAGCCAAGTACCCAGAGAAATATGCCATCTCTGCCAAAATTCATTTATAGTTTTAGCGAAGAACGGACGTGCAAAGTTTTCAGGCATTTTCAGTCCGAACATACTTCCCAGACCGCACATAATATCCATTACACCGGAGAAGTCGCAATAAAGCTGCAAGGTATAAAAAGCAATACCTGCAATTACCGCAACACCGCTATAGTTCTCATAATTCTCAAAAACCGAGCTTACAAGAAGAACGCATCTGTCGGCAATTACAACCTTTTTGAAAAGTCCCCAAAGTACACGGGTAAAGCCTGTGCTGACCTCTTCGATAGTTGCACAGCGGCACTCCTTAAACTGAACGCCAAGCTGACCGTAGCGGGCAATCGGACCTTCAACAATCGTCAGCATAAACGAAAGATAAAGCGATACTCTGAACGGATTTTTTTCTGCTTCTATTCTGCCGTAATAGATATCCGCTATGTAGCTGATTGCCTGTAAAATAAAGAATGAAAGACCAAGCGGCTGTACAATAGAAGCATGTGCAATATCAAGATTAAATATGCTATTGGTTGTATCAATAAAGAAATTCGTATACTTGAATATAAGTATAAGTGCAACATTAGACACTACGCCGAGCGTAAGCACCCAATATTTATATCTGTTAAATTTTGCACGAATCGCCTTTTTATCTGCTTTTGCGGCAGCCTTTCTTTTTTGCTTGCAAACCTCGTCAAGCTTTTGAAGAGCTAAGCCAACTGCCCATATAATAACAGTAGAGGCAATCATGGGAACGATATGCCCTTTCGCCGATATAAAATAGAATATGTACGAGCCGGCAAGCAATATGCACCACTTAGCCTTTTTGGGCACAAGCGAGTACAAAAGCCATGTTATGCCGAAATACAGAATAAAAAACGAAAATGATAAATAACTGACCATCCCGTAATATCCTTTTAGTTAATTAGTCCTCATCTTCTAATCTTTCGATAAGGCTCTGGATTGCTCCGACGGTTTCGAAATTTTCAGGAACAATATCCTTTGCCGAAATTTCAACGTCAAACTCGTCGTCAAGCTCACTTACAAGGCTAATCATTGCGAGCGAATCAATAACATGATCATCAAGAAGTCTTGTGTTTTCATCAACTTCTACACCCGGCTTCAAGCCTTTGATAATTTCAATAATCTTTTCCATAAAAATAACCTCTCTTTCGGACAGCTAAGTCCAATTAACAATGTTAGAATATGACAAATCACAATGCTTTATCACACACTAAACAGAATTATTCATTTATACAACAATTATACAATAACTTCAACATTAAGTAAAGATATTTTTTTCAACATTAAGAAATTTTAATGTTACCTTTCACGAACTAAAAGTGCGTACTGCATAGAATCAAGAGTAAGCGTTGAATCCTTTACATCGGCATCAAAGAAGCTATAGCAATTATTCCATACGCCGTCAACAGATATTTTCACCGTTTCGTCATCAAGATTTACTGCTATCAGCGCTTCGTATTTTTCATTACTTCTGACATAAGCAACCGCTTTATGCGAACAATAAACGGGTATGAATTCGCCGTTTGAAAAAACCTTGCATCCCCTTCGTATTTCGCCGAGTCTCTTATACCATTTCAACAACTCTTTATTTTGATTTTTCCATTCCATACAAGTGCGGTTAAACGGATCCTTCATACCCTGAAGTCCGACCTCATCACCGTAGTAAAGAGACGGTACTCCGGGAAGAGTATATTGCAAAAGTGAAGCAATTTTGAGCATTAAAACGCCCTTTGAATAGTCGTCATCGCTGAGTATATTGTGTTCGTGCTGCCAATGTCTGCCGTAGCCCTCGCAACTTTCACCTGCAAGACGTGTTATTGCCCTTTCGGTATCGTGAGTGCCGATATGGTTCATAAGACAATGTGTTACCTGAGGGGGATAGTTTTCTATAATTGACATAACCGAATCAAAAAACGAATCGGCGTTTTTGTATCTTACGAAATTGAGAACGGCATTTGCAAACGGATAGTTCATTACGCTGTCGAGCTGGTCTCCGAGTAAATAACGGCGGCGTTCGTTATAGGCAAACTTTGTTGTTGCATCCTCCCAAACCTCGCCGATAATTATTGCGTCTTCGTTTTCCTCTTTAACTGCTTTACGAAGCTCGTCTAAAAATACATCCGGCAATTCATCGGCAACGTCAAGCCTCCAGCCGTCAATACCGCAACGAAGCCACCTTTTGAGTATACCGTTTTCACCGCAAATATAATTACGATAGCTCTCGTCCTCTTCCGCTATTTCGGGAAGCAGCTTAATTCCCCACCAAGAATGATACTCATTTGGGTATTCTATGAATTTATACCAACTGAAATAAGGACTGTCGGGGCTATTATATGCACCGACACTGTCGTAATTTGAATAAAGATTAAAATATTTACTGTCACAGCCCGTATGACTGAACACGCCGTCAAGAATGATCCTTATGCCGTATTTTTCTTTTGCGGTTTTGCACAGGCTTTCAAGGTCTGCCTGAGTTCCCAAAAGAGCATCGATTTTTTCATAATCGGCGGTATCGTATCTATGATTTGAATTTGCCTCGAAAATCGGATTGAGATAAATACAGGTAACTCCCAAATCGTTCAAATAATCAAGCTTTTGCTCAATTCCCTTTAGGTCGCCGCCGAAGTAATCGTTGTTCCAAATTCCGTTCATCTGTTCCTCACGCCAATAGGGTTCATCGCCCCATTTACGAAGAACACGGCTTTTGCGATAGCCTGTTTTCTTTTTTCCGGAATTATAAAATCTGTCAGGGAAAATCTGATAAATCAAGCCGCCCTTAAGCCAATCGGGAGTTTTGAAATCCTTTTTATAAACGGTCTGCTGAAAATCTGCGCCATCGGGTGCAAAATCGCCTATGCCGTGTCCGACATTTCGAACAAAGCTCCTGCCCCACGGAGTTTCAAGCTGAAAATGATACCAATAAAGACCCTCGGTATCTGCAGAAAAGTGAAGCTCCCAATATTCGTTTTCATCACCGCACATTCCTGCCCAAAACATTGAGTATTGTACGTCCTGCTCATTTTCCTTATGAACGCAAAGAAAAGCCCCACTGCATGACATTGAGCGAGGCAGAACAAGGCGGAGCCTTACCTTTTCGTCAACGGCAATGGCTCTCACCTTGTCTTTATATTCAACATTTCGTGAATTAAAAATATACATACGATATATTATTATTTCTTACTTTTGCTTGAATTTTTCTTTGTTGCAGGCTTCTTTTCTTCTTTCTTTTCGACAGATTTATTTTCTGTCGGCTTTGCCTGTGTCTTCTTTTCAGCCTTTGTCTCGGCAGACTTCTTTGCCTGTGCCTTTTTTTCGGTCTTTTTCTCAACGATTTTCTTTTCGACTGATTTCTTTTCGGTTGTCTTTTTCTTTGAAGACATCGGAGCGGATTTCTTCGCTTCCTTCGGAGTTTCCTTTTCAAACTGAACAGGCTTTGTATTCCAAATATAGCTTGCGTAGTCCATAATGGATCTATCGGCAGAGAATATACCTGCGCCGGAAATATTCATAAGCGACATCTTAACGAAGCGTTCTCTGTCGGCATATGCCTTTGAAATTTCTCTTTGCGCTCTTTGGTAATCGTTGAAGTCGGCAAGAGCCATATACTGATCCTTATTAGCCAAAGCGTAATAAATTTCATCGAAGTTCTTACCGTTTACGCCGTTTTTGATAAATGCCATAGCCTTTGCAAGTGCTTCGTTATTGTTGATATAGGTTTGAGGATTATAGCCGTCTGCCTTTACACGATTAACCTCGGGAGTAGTCATACCGAAGATGCAGATATTTTCCTCGCCTACGGCTTCAAAAATTTCAACATTCGCACCGTCCATTGTACCGAGAGTTACTGCGCCGTTGAGCATAAGCTTCATATTGCCTGTACCCGAAGCCTCTGTACCTGCAAGAGAAATCTGCTCGCTTATATCTGCCGCCGGCATAAGAGCCTCTGCAAGCGATACATTATAATCCTCAAGGAATACAACCTTTAATTTTCCTGCAACATCGGGGTCGTTATTAATAACCTGCGACAAAGCGTCAATAAGCTGAATGATCTTCTTTGCCATATAGTAGCCGGGAGCCGCTTTTGATGCAAAGATATATGTCTTCGGATAATAGTCTGCATTCGGATTTTCCTTGAGCATAAGATATTCGCTTATAATATTGAGAACATTAAGCTGTTGTCTCTTATACTCGTGAAGGCGCTTAACCTGAACATCAAAAATTGAATCGGGATTAATATCAATACCGTTGCGCTTTTTGATAATTTTTGCAAAGCGAACCTTGTTTTCGTGCTTAATTTCATCGAGCCTTGAAAGAACCTTTTTGTCGTCCTTAAAGTCACGAAGCTTCAAAAGCTCCTCACTCTTTGTAATAAATTTGTCGCCGATAAGCGAGGTGATATATTCTGTAAGCGCAGGGTTTGACTGACAAATCCAACGGCGGAATGCGATACCGTTTGTTACATTGCAGAACTTTTCGGGAGTGATATTATAAAAATCATTGAATACTGTTTCCTTTAAGATTTCGCTGTGAAGCGCAGAAACACCGTTTACACTGTGGGAACCGATAACACAGAGATTTGCCATACGAACAACACCGTTTGATACAACTGCCATTCTCTCAACCTTACCTGCGTCGTGGGTAACAGACCAAATATAAGCTCTGAAGCGGTTATCAATTTCCTTTGTAATCTGATAAATTCTAGGAAGCATACGTGAATAAAGCTCCTCGCTCCAACATTCAAGTGCTTCCTTCATAACAGTATGGTTTGTATATGCAACCGTTCTTGTTACGATTGACCACGCCTTATCCCAGGAATATCCGCACTCATCAAGCATAATTCTCATAAGCTCCGGAATTGCCATAGTAGGATGAGTGTCATTAATATGAATAGCAACCTTATCGGGAAGATTATCAAGAGTACCGTATTTTGTAAGGTGACGCTGAATAATATCCTGAATCGAAGCGGAAACAAGGAAATACTGCTGACGAAGACGGAGTGATTTACCCTCCGGTGAGTTGTCGGCAGGATACAATACCTTTGTAATAGCCTCTGCCATTGCAGACTGCTCCATAGCCTTCATATATGAGCCTTCATTGAACAAGGTCATATCAAGCTCCGGCTTTTTAGAAGCCCAAAGCCTTAAACGTGCAACGCCCTCGCCCTTTCCCGATACATACATATCGTAAGGAATAGCCTCAACAACATTTGCGTTTTTATGATTAACATGGTGGAAATCTCCGTCCCACGAATCCTCAATATAGCCCTCGAAAAGCACCTTGCAGGCACGCTCTTCACGAGGTACGAGCCAAACCTCGCCGCCCGGAAGCCAGAAATCAGGAAGCTCTGTCTGCCAGCCGTCAATCAGCTTTTGTTTGAATATACCTGCTTCATAGCGCAGAGAATATCCCATTGACTGAAAGCCTGTTGTTGCAAGACCGTCAAGATAGCAAGCGGCAAGTCTTCCCAAGCCGCCGTTACCCAAGCCTGCGTCCGGCTCTAATTCATAGAGATTATCGAGCTTTACTCCCATTGACGAAAGAGCCTCATCAAAAACGGAGGTAAGACCGAGATTATAAAGATTGTTTTTGAGCGATCTGCCCATCAAGAATTCCATACAAAGATAATAAATCTGCTTTGAATCCTGATTTTCGGCAGTATGTCTGAACTCGCTGTTTTGCTCGCTCAATCTGTCACGAACTATCATAGCGACAGCCTTATAATACTGCTCGTCGCTTGCGTCCTTTGGTGAAACACCGAAAAAATGTGAAAGCTTATCGGTAATAAGCTTTTTAGCCTGTGCGGTAGAACTGTCTCTTATACACATCTGACGCTGCCGACGAAGGCTTAGGTGTAG
>CAMFQI010000080.1 GCA_945980015.1 uncultured Eubacterium sp.
GCAAGTACCGTTCCCGCAAAGCCTGTGATACATTGAATAATATTTGATAAAAATATTACTATCAAAAACAGAATTTTATTCAACATTATTTTTCCTTAGTATTCGCAAATTTCGATACCGAGCATCTCACCGAGTGCAATAAGCTCGGATTTCACATCGGCGTAAATTACGGCAAAATGCGGCTCAAAGCCTGCTTTTATGCTAGACTTAATAATTCTTTCGGCATTGCTTTCGGTTTTTACAACTAACGACGTTCCGTTGAACTGCTTTGGCTTATCAAGTGCCGAGCCGCTGCACAGGAACATACGAAAGTCGCCGTTTGCGTTTTTGCCTATTCTGAACACGGTCACCTTTTCGCACGGCTTACAACCGAATTCCATTGTAGGACCGATTTTGCGATTACAGTGAACGCCTATCTGCGCTCCCGTGTCTTCACGGGCGAGTGAACACGCGGCAGTACCGCAATGCCAAAATGTTATGGTATTCTCCTTTTCATCAAGAGAAACGGGATCACCGAAAAATGCAGGTACGCCCGAAAGTCTCTGACCTATATACATTGAAAGAGCGCCGTATGTATCCGCCTCACAGGAGGCAGACACGCCCAAGTCATTGAGCATTGCAAGAACGGTGCAAACAGGCGTGCCGAAGGACGTGAAGAAATCAGGCCAACAACGAGAAGACAAAGCACCGATATTGTTTGTTTTTACAAATTCATCGTACGCCTTATAAAGTCTTGCAAAATCCTTTTTGTTTTTTTCGGGGGTGTTTTCCAACCCTGAGGTTCTGCTTTGAGCGTCAACAAGGTATTGCTCAATTTCCTCATCGGTATATGATTTTGCCGCTTCAATAAGCTCTCTTGCTTCAATAGAAATAAGATTTGTGCCGAAGGTCTTGAGCAATTCGTTGTCGAGTGCTCTGCCGAAGCCGAAGCCCTGAGGAGTGTGACCGACGCAGGCGATATTTAGACAACGCAGTTCCTTTTTCATTGCGCCGGCACGTATTATCGCTTTTATCTGTGCTTTAACCTCTTCCTCCTCGGTTGAACCGAAAACATACTGCAACGGCTCGTTTCTAAATTGCTTTATGGTATTAGCCGCCGAATAAGCTCCTGTTAGGGAATTGAGACGTAGTCTTCCGCCGTCAATCACAGGCTCACGAAGTGTCCACAGTAAAATAGGACAACTGAATTTTCGCAAAACCTCGGCTGTATATGCTGAATTTGCAAATGTAATATTTTGAAGCACTATCAAGTCGGGATTAACGTTTTCAAGAAATGATTTCAGCTTGTCGATTGACAAAAGCATTTCCTCGGGCACCGTTAAATTATCCGTTACGGATGAAAGAAGCTCTATTGATTTGTTGAATTCAATTTGTGCGCTTTCAAGGTGAAACGTGGGTACACCTATCGGCACATAAGCCACATTAAAATTTGACATATTTTTCTCCGTTAGTATTTTAGTTCTTTATTTTCTCCGATAAGTCCCGCAACTGCACCTTGCTTAATCAACGCCTCACGCTGAGGGTGTGCAATTACCCACTTGTTCTTTTGTATAAGAAGCTTCGATTCCTCATCTGTAATTGTCTTGCTTTGTAGCGGTGTGTTTGTGCCCTTAGGGAGAATTACAATATCCTTAAAGCCGCCGTCACAAACTCGGCAAGGTGACAAATGCAGAGTTGTCCCGTACATTTCGATTGCAGTATACTTTGGCACATAGAATACCTTTGCCTGCTGAGTTTTGTAGGTGTTGTTTTCGATTTCATAGCTTAAGCCGAGAACAAGCATAAAATCAGTTACTGCAATATTAATTTCGGACGACTTGTGATATTCAAAGCCGTTATAGGTTGTGTTTCTTCCGTTACAGTAGCCGATTTGAATAGGGCTTTCGCCGAAAAGCGTATTCTTTAGCGTTTCGTATATCGGGAATTTTTCCATTTCCTCCACTGAAGCAACGTATATATTTGCGTTTTCGGGAATTTGCGTATTCTCCTGTGAAAATTTTATTAAGTCGGAAAAATCATAGCCCGAAAGCACTCTTCCGAACACCTTGAATTCAGGAGAGAATACAGAGAAAATTTCGACATCATTAACTTTGTTTAATCTCTCAAGCAAATTACTCACCCTTTACGATTTTGTAGGTTGAGCGGAAATCAAGCTTGCCCATTCCAAGCTCCATACCCTTGTCGTAAACTGCCTTGCAAACCTTAAGACCGGGCATATCAAATCCAACCTCCTCTGCCATACGTGTGCAGATTCCGAGGTCCTTATGCTCGTTTTCAAGTGAAAAGGCGGTTGTCCAGTTTTCAGCCTTGAGATTATCCTTTTGAAGCTCTAAATAGAAATTCTTTCCGCCGCCGTAGGAAATAGCCTCTGCGTAATCGTCAATTTCGAGTCCCCATTTTTGAGCGAGCGCCATCGTTTCGTTAACGCCGTTTTGAACGGCGGCAACCATTGCGTTAGAGCAGATTTTCATAACGATTCCTCTGCCGTTTTCACCCATATATTTGATGTCGCTTCCCATATATGAGAGTATGGGCTTGATTGTAGGAACGAGCTCTTCGTCTGCTCCGATAAGAATTCCGAGTGTACCGTCAATAGCGGCAGGCTTACTCTTTACTACCGGGCAATCTGCAAACTGAGCACCCTTTGCCTTAATCATTTTTGCACATTCGATAGAAACTGCAGGGTCGATAGTGCTCATATCAATACAAATTTTTGTTTCGTCGATATATGGCAAAAGCTCGGTGTAAACTGCCTTAACGTGCTCCGATTTCGGAACCATTGTAATGATTAGGTCGGCGTTTTTTGCTACCTCGACATTGTTTTCACAAGGGATTGCACCTAAGCCGGCAAGCTTTTCAACCTGCTTTTTGTTGATGTCGGAAGCATAAACACTGTCATTATGCTTTTTTACAATATTTTCACACATTGACTCGCCCATAATACCGAGTCCGATAAAGCCTATTTTCATTTTTTTACTCCTTTTATTCTGTTATTGTATTGTCCCAAGCTGCTTGGAATTTGCTAAGACCAAAGTCTGTGTACGGGTGGAAAAAGCTGTCCTTAAATACCTGAAGACCTGCAGTAACAATATCTGCGCCTGCCACTGCACAGTCAACAATTTGCTTTCCTGTTCTTACTGCGGCGCAAATAATCTCGGTTTTTCCTAAAAAGCCGTAGTTTGAGTAGATGTCAACAATATCCTGAATATATTGTGTGCAGTCCTCACCGCTGTTTTCCTTCCAGCCGATGAACGGTGAAACAAAAAGTGAATTGTTTTTAGCGGCAATAAGCGCCTGCGACGCAGAGAAAACAAGAGTAAGATTTGTTCTGACGCCTTTTTCCTCAAGTCTTCTTGCGGCAGTAATTCCTGCCTCGGTGCAGGGGATTTTTATTACAAAGTTTTTGCACATTGAAGCAATTTTTGTACCCATTTCCACCATTTCGTCGGCGTTGTCAAGGTGGGGATTGATTTCGACGGAAATAGGGAATTTTTTCCAACCCTCAATTCCTTTTTCCTTTACAAATTCTGCAAGCTCGCCGATTACCGTATAAAACGGCTTGCCCGAATTCATAATGTGGTTTGGGTTTGTTGTGATGCCGTCAATACCGAAGGTATCGTATGCCTCACGTATTTCGTCGATTTTTGCACTGTCTAAAAAGTATTTCATAATAACCTCCATTAAATATTTTTAAGCTTTATAAATTCATTTTTGAATGTACTGTCTTTTCTGATAAATACGGGTATTTCGCCGATAGGAGCAGGAATATCATATTCTCCGCTCGTATATTCCTTGCCCGACCATAAATGAATCCAAGTGTCGTCGGGAAGATAAACCTTCTTACTGCTTGCTTTCGGTCTTATTACAGGAGAGACGAGAATATCACGTCCGAGCAGATATTCATAGCACTCAGTGTATGCCTTTTCCTCGTCATAGTAGAAGAACAACGGTCTTACAACTCCGACGCCTTTTTCAAAATTATACCTTACCGCCTCCTTTAGATACGGCTTTAGGCTCTTATATATGTTGCTGAATTTTCTGCCGTGCGACAGTACCTCCTCGCTTGAATCAAATTGAGCGTTAAGGTCGGGATTTAAGCCCTCGTGACCTCGAAGCACGGGTGAAAAAGCATTCATTTCGCACCAACGCATAAAAAGTTCCTCGCTTCTTTTTAGGTTGAAGAAGGTTGTGTAGCCGCCGATATCGGAATGTGACAGACCGAAGCCGCAGCAGGTGAGTGAAAGCATTGCGGGAATAACCGAGGGAAGACCGAAATCTATTGAAAAATCAACGTGATTGTCGCCGTTCCACATCATAGTAGAATACTTCGGCGTTTCGCTGAAGCCCGCTCTTGTGAAGAACATTATTTCACCGAGCTTGCCTGCTTCCTCAACGGCTTCTCTGTTTAGCTTTGCCCAGCGTGCAGGCCAGGTGTTGTGAACAAGCTCAGCGTCTTCACCGCTGAAAAGAACTGCGTCTGTCGGCAAATATTCGCCGAAATCTGCCATCCAACCGGAAAAGCCGAAATCAATCATATTTTTCTTGATTATGTCCTTAAGCCAGCGGCATGCATCGGGATTTGTTAGGTCGACTATGGCGGCAGGGAAGGTGGTAATGGTTACATAATAATCGTCACCGTCCTTGTTTTTTACACAGTAGCCCTTTTCACTCGCTTCCTTGTAAAGCGGCTTTTCAACTGCCAAGAACGTGTTGCAATAGCCGAGCACCTTAATTCCTTTTTCGTTGAGCTCTTTTATTTTTGAGGGAAGCTCGGGGTATAGCTCGCTGTCGTGCTCCCAATTCCAATAAAGCTGCTTTCCGACTGCGGTGACTCTTCGTCCCTCCCAGTCCTGAATCCAAACGCCTGCAACCGCCATATCGTGATTTAAGGCAGTATCAACCTTTTTCATCATTGTTTCGCTTCCACCCTGAACGCCGAGTATCTCGCCGTTGAATACCCAGTCGGGAAGCTCCGGTTGTCTGCCGAGAGTCAAAGACAAATCCGAAACAACGTCTTCAAATGCTTCGCCGAAGCCAAAGCAAAAATCTGCAATTTCGTCAACGATAATTAAGTGGCGCTCTGATTTACCGAAATCGAACTGAGTGCGTGCAGTAGCAAACGAATGGAAATAATATTTTTTTGAGCTTAAAAAGGTAGGCTGAGCATAATAGGTTTCATAATTTGAAAATTTTTGCTTTCTTTGGGAATCACGAAGACCGAAAACCTGCTTAACTATTTTTTTGCCTACCTGCAAGGCGTTAATATGCTCGGCAACGAAGCAGTTAACTCTTTTTCCTCTTAAATCGAACTCGGAAAATATTTCGCCCGTGCCGTAAATATGCTCGTCCTTTTCGGCGGGAAGCTCTATGTAAAGTCGGTTATAATTGTCAAAGCCGCTCACCTTAACGTTTAGGTGACAGCCTCGCAAAACGGATAAAGTGAAGC
Organism: uncultured Eubacterium sp.; assembly: GCA_945980015.1. GTDB lineage: Bacteria > Bacillota > Clostridia > Oscillospirales > Acutalibacteraceae > Eubacterium_R. Next base: position 5,447 of record CAMFQI010000080.1, read on the forward strand.
TGCCCTCGTCTGAATTTGCGATTACTATGCCGTCAATCAACTCGACGGAATTTATGACAACAGGTAACGGCTTTGAGGCTTTTTCCTTTATTTTGAAGCTGCCGTGACTCATTTTGTATTCATTTTTGCCGAAGCCGACGCAAACGGGTCTGCTGCCGACCTTTATTTCAAAAATTGATTTTCCGTTTTTCAGCAGCTCAACGCCGTTTTGCACTTCTCTGAATTCTAACATTTTATCCCTGCTTTATTTGATTAACTCTTTTAATTAATTGTATCACAACATAAAAGCCTTGTCAACAAGCATAAGCGTTATACCTGCCGACAAGGTTGATTAAAAAGCTGATGAAATTCTTTTACATATAATTTTTGTTTACTTTAAGTCGGAATAATGCTACGATGAAGTTGAAAAATATGTCTTTATTAAGGAGAAAAAATATGAAAAAGGTGCATAAAATATCAATCGGCGTTATTGCATTTTTGCTTGTAGGTGCAATCATTGTAGGGGCGTTTTTTGATGACATTTTCAGGGACACGGCGTGGTTTATCGAAAAATCACTGACAGCCGAAGCAACGCTGAAAATTAAGGATGATGAAAACGGCGAAGTGCTTGACGGCTTTGGCACATCTGCTTGCTGGTGGTCGCAGCTTGCGGGAAACAGCGAATACGCCGAGGAAACGGCAAAGCTTCTTTACAGTAAAGAGGGCTTGGGGCTTAATATTTACCGTTATAATATCGGTGCCGGCTCTGCCGACAATCCGAATTCTTCAATATCAAATCCGTGGCGCAAAACGGAGAGCTTTTATGTTTTTAACGAGGAAACAGGCGAGTACGAATACGATT
>CAMFQI010000081.1 GCA_945980015.1 uncultured Eubacterium sp.
ATCTACACATAAGCCTTCGTCGGCAGCGTCAGATGTGTATAAGAGACAGGTATATGCATTTTGCTCCGCCCTACAAAAATGCCGGCGCATTGTCAAAAATCGGGCTTGAGCATCCTATTTACTTTGCAATATGGGGAGTGCTTACATATTTTGCGCTTGCGCTTGCATTAGGGATTGCCTACAAAAAATATACAGGTACAAGGGCTTACATACCGCTTTTGGTTATTTCGGGAATCGGTATGGCGTTGACCTTAACAAATGACTTTGATTTTGACAAAAAGATGCAATATTATCTGCATTGCACCGGCTCGCTGATGTTTTCGGCAGTTACGGGAATAACGGTATTTTTACTGTTTTTGCTATGCTTCAAAAAAGGCGTTATGTTCAAAGCATTTACCGTAGCGTCGGGAATGATTTTAATAGGCGATCTTGTTTGTCTTTTGATATTTAAGGAAACAGGGCTTATTGAAGCGCTTCCGATATTTGCGGGCTACATAATGCTTTCTGCTGTTAATTTAAGGAGAGAAAAAATTGAGACTACACGATAAACTATCAACGCTTGACAAATATCCGTTTCATATGCCGGGTCACAAAAGAAACGAAAAATTCGGCATTACGGGAAGCGAGATAGACATAACGGAGATTGACGGCTTTGATAATCTGCACGCACCTTGCGGCGTTATTGCAGACATAGAAAGCCGTCTTAAAGGAATATACAAAAGCAAGCGTTCATTCATAAGCGTAAACGGTTCTACTGCAGGAATATTGGCGGGAATACACGCAGTTTGCAACAAGGGTGACACGGTTATCGTTGCAAAAAACTGTCACAAAAGCGTATTTAACGCCTGTATGCTTCTTGAATTAAAAATAAAATACATCGAGCCTGAATTTGACTACACCAACGGCTATTATACAAGCATTTCGCAAAGAACGGTTGACGAGGCGTTGAAGGACGTTGAAAACGCAAGGGCGTTAATAATTACATCACCGACATACGAGGGATTCATAAGCAGAATAAAATGCGACATACCGATAATTACGGACGCCGCTCACGGTGCGCATCTGGGACTAGGCTACTTTCCGGAATATCCGAAAAGCGATATAGTTATTTCCTCGCTTCACAAGACGTTGCCGAGCCTTACTCAAACGGCGGTAGTAAACGTTTACAACGAAAAATACATAAACGGTGTTAAGCGGTATATGGACATTTTTCAAACAACATCTCCGAGCTATGTGCTGATGAACAGTATTGATTTATGCTGTGAGTACATAGAAAACAATCCTCTTGAATTCGGTCTGTTTTATGAAAGGCTTTGCGATTTAAGGCTTGTGGAAACGAATAATTTGAGAATACAGTACACCGATGATATTTCAAAAATTGTTTTATCCTGTGCAAACACGGACATAAGCGGCGTTGAGCTTGCAGAAAAATTCAGAAAAGAATACAATATTGAGCCTGAATACGCAAGCGAAAGATACGTACTTTTTATGGCGACTGTCGGCGACACGCAGGAGGGCTTAGCTTCATTGAAGGCGGCAATAGAGAAAATTGACGAGGAATTACTATCAAACTATTGCGAAATCTTAAAAAAGCCGCCGGTTACAAGCGACATTACTCAAATATGCATATCAAACGAATATGAAGCGTGTAATTTAAGCGACAGCATCGGTAAAATAAGCAACGAATTTGTTTTTGCATACCCGCCGGGAATACCGATAATTGCGCCGAATGAAGTGATTAGCCGTAATGCCGTTGAATATATAAGCCTTGCAGACAAAAAGGGTGTAAACATATTGTCGGACAGTGGCGAAGTTCCGAATAAAATATTGACAAAAAAAGCATTATAATTTATAATAGCATAGAAATAAATTTTAACGAGGTGTTTGATATGAAGAGAATCAATACTTTAAGCTCAAGAAATCTTTGCGAGTCTGCTAAAAAGGGCGGCTGCGGTGAGTGTCAGACTTCATGCCAATCTGCATCAAAGACATCCTGCTCTGTAGCTAACCAGAAGTGCGAACAGCTCAAGAAGTAAAATAGGCAAAGCTGATTACAGACTACGGCGGCGTTATGATGCTGCCGTTTTTCTGTGTGACGGATAAGGAAAAAACGATGATACACGCATACAAGATGAACGGCTATAATATCATTATCGACCAAAACAGCGGTTGTGTTCACAGCGTTGACGAGGTTGCTTATGATATTATTACACGATATGAAAACGAAGACAAAGAAAGTATAAAGAAATACATACTTGAAAAATACTGCGACTTTGACGACGTAACCGAAGAGGATATTGAGGGGTGCTTTGAGGATATTGAAGAGCTCAAGGAACAAGGCAAGCTATTCAGCGAGGACATATTCGAGCCGACTGCCGACGAATTCAAAAAAAGACAGGGCGTAATAAAGGCAATATGCCTTCACGTTGCACACGGCTGCAATCTCAACTGTGAATACTGCTTTGCGGGCAAGGGTGAATACGGCGGTGCCGACAAGGGACTGATGAGCCTTGAGGTCGGAAAAAGAGCGCTTGATTTTTTGATTGAGCAAAGCGGAAACAGAAAAAATCTTGAGGTTGACTTTTTCGGCGGCGAGCCGCTTCTCAACTGGGAGGTTTGTAAGGAGCTTGTCAGATACGGCAGAGAAAAGGAAAAGCAGTTCGGAAAGAATTTTCGCTTTACCCTAACAACGAACGGCGTTTTGGTTGATGACGAGGTTATTGATTTTTGCAACAGAGAAATGAGCAATGTCGTACTTTCTCTTGACGGAAGGCAGAGCGTTCACGACAGACTTCGCAAGACGCCAAACGGAAAAGGAAGCTACGAGCTTATAGTTGACAAATTCAAAAAATTTGCCGACAGCAGAGGTCAGAAGGACTATTATATGAGAGGTACATACACTCATTTTAATACCGATTTTTCAAAGGATTTAATACATATGGCTGACCTCGGCTTTAAGGAATTATCGGTTGAACCTGTTGTTTGCTCACCCGACGAGCCTTGGGCGTTAAAGGAAAGCGACTTACCCTTACTCAAAGAGCAGTACCAAATTCTTGCTGACGAAATGCTCAAAAGGTACAGAAAGGGCAACGGCTTTACATTCTATCACTATATGATAGACCTTGATCACGGTCCTTGCGTTGTAAAGCGAATAAGCGGTTGCGGAGTAGGAACGGAATATATGGCGGTAACGCCGAGCGGAGACCTATTCCCCTGTCATCAGTTTGTCGGCGACGATAATTTCAAATTAGGAAACATTTATGACGGAGTGACAAATCCGAGCGTTTTAGAGCAGTTCAAAAAATGCAACATCTACTCACATAAGGAATGTAAGGACTGCTTTGCAAAAATGTATTGTTCGGGCGGTTGTGCGGCTAACGCATACCACACAACAGGGAGTGTTAACGGCGTTTACGAATTCGGCTGTGAGCTTCACAGAAAGCGAATTGAATGTGCAATTATGCTCAAGGTTGCCGAAGCCGAGGAAAATCTAAATATTGAATATTAAGAAAAAACGACTTGCCGAATTTTGACAAGTCGTTTTTGTTATACAAGTTTAGTTTTCGTCGTCGGAGGAAAGGCGAAGCACGGCAAGGAATGCCTCCTGCGGAACCTCGACAGAGCCGAAGCGACGCATACGCTTTTTGCCCTCCTTTTGCTTTTCAAGAAGCTTCTTCTTTCGGGTAACGTCACCGCCGTAGCATTTTGCAAGAACGTCCTTACGAAGCGCCTTAACTGTTTCACGTGCGATAACCTTTCCGCCGATTGCAACCTGTATGGGAATTTCAAACAGGTGTCGGGGGATATATTTTTTGAGTTGCTCGGCAATTCGTCTTGCACGCTGATACGCCTTTTCCTTGTGAATAATAAACGAAAGTGCGTCGATAATATCGCCGTTTAGAAGAACATCAACCTTTACCAAATCACTCTTGCGATAGTCCTTCATTTCGTAATCAAAGGAAGCGTAGCCCCTCGTTCTCGACTTCAATGCATCAAAGAAATCATAAATGATTTCATTAAGCGGAAGCTCATAATGAATATCGACTCTCTCGGGTGTGATGTAGTCCATATTCTTAAATATTCCTCGCTTATCCTGGCACATATCCATAACGGTGCCGACAAATTCGCTCGGAACATATATATGAGCATCGGCAAACGGCTCCTCGCAATAGTCAATATTTGCAGGGTCGGGATAATTAGTCGGGTTATCAATTTCAACCATAGTACCGTCTGTCAAATGAATTTTATAAACAACGGACGGAACGGTTGCAATAAGGTCGAGATTATATTCTCTATCAAGTCTTTCCTGGATAATCTCCAAGTGAAGCAGTCCTAAAAATCCGCATCTAAAACCGAAGCCGAGTGCCGAAGATGTTTCGGGCTCATACGAGAGTGAAGCGTCATTTAGCTGAAGCTTTTCAAGAGCGTCACGAAGAACCTCGTAGTCCGAGCCGTCGGCAGGATAAAGACCGCAATAAACCATGGGATTCACCTTGCGGTAGCCGGGCAATGCCTCGGTTGCAGGATTTTCGGCAGTAGTAACGGTGTCGCCTACGTGAGCGTCGCCGACCGTTTTTATTGAAGCGGTGATATAGCCAACCTCACCTGCGGTAAGCTCCGTTGCTTTTTCCATAGAGGTTGCACGCATATAGCCTACTTCTACAACAGTAAATTCTGCGCCGGTTGACATAATCCGCATTGTGTCGCCTGCCTTAATCTTGCCCTGCATAATGCGAACATAAACGATAACGCCGCGATACGAGTCGTAAATACTATCGAAAATAAGAGCCTTAAGCGGCTTATTATCATCGGCAACAGGCGGCTTAATCTCGTTTACTATATATTCCAAAACAGCCTCGACATTCTCGCCTGTTTTAGCGGAAATGCGAGGAGCGTCCATACAGGGTATTCCGATAATATCCTCAACCTCAGCACAGACTCTTTCAGGGTCGGCGGCAGGAAGGTCAATCTTATTTATCACCGGCAAAATATCGAGATCGTGGTCAAGCGCAAGATAGGTATTTGCAAGCGTTTGCGCTTCAACGCCCTGCGAAGCGTCAACGATAAGCAGTGCACCCTCGCAAGCGGCAAGTGAACGGGAAACCTCATAGTTAAAGTCCACGTGACCGGGAGTGTCAATGAGATTAAAAATATATTCCTCGCCGTTTTTTGCCTTATAATTCAGTTTTACGGCGTGAGCCTTAATAGTAATTCCACGCTCACGCTCTAAGTCCATATCATCCAAAATCTGCTCTTGCATCTGTCGTTGCTCAACAGAGCTTGTAAGCTCCAAAAGTCTGTCGGCAAGCGTTGATTTGCCGTGGTCGATATGGGCAATTATTGAAAAATTACGAATATTGTTCTTGTTTACAGACAAAAATCAGTCCTCCGTTTATTTTGATTCTACGTCCTTAATATCAGAAATTTCATTAAGAGTTTTCCTGCCGTTAAGCAACGCCTTAAACAACCGCAAAATATAGTAAAAAGGCAGAAGACACGGCTTTTTTTCGAGTATTCGGTTATCGGCAATCATCTTTGATTTCGGTGGGAACAAGCGGTACAAAAGGTATTCCTTTTTCGCCTGCTCAATGCTTGAGCCTTCGCTGAGCTTTTTTATCCTATTGGCAATTCTTATACCGCCGTTTCCGAAAATACCGAAATTCATAAAGGTTTCAAGAAGCTCCAGCTCATCGTCGTCAAGCTCATTTTCATCAAACATATCAAATGCCAGCCTACGACATTTTTGCTCATAATCGGAAATATTATACTCACTCATAAAGCTGTCAATACGCTTCCAATCAAGCTTTTCCTGTTCCTTTTTCAAAAACAGATAGTTGTCTGCCAAAAAACGTATTCCGCAGCCTGCCGTAGTAAAATGCTTGTACATATGGCACACGGAATAGATATAAATATCCTCCAAGCCCATATGGTACATATATTCTCTTTCGTCATCCTTAACGGCATTTTCCCAAAGATTATCAAATTTCGGGCAAAAGTCGTTTTCAGCAAAAAACAAAGTGCGATGAAATTCAAAGGTACAATACGGCGGCTTATGGTAGTCGTCGGTATTTTCGCCCGTAGCAATACTTTTGTAGCCCATTGACTTCATCAAATCGGCAACGACGTCACGGTATTTTACGTCAAACAAAATATCGTTGTCGCTCATTTGACGCATTGACTCCATAGGATAATAATCCTTAATAATCAAGCCTTTAAGCGGCATATATTTTATACCGTTTTTTTCAAGGCTGTCGTAAACCTCACTGCGCTCGTTATT
>CAMFQI010000082.1 GCA_945980015.1 uncultured Eubacterium sp.
CACCTAAGCCTTCGTCGGCAGCGTCAGATGTGTATAAGAGACAGCTATGTAACAGACGCAAACTATACTGTTATGCAGGATGTTTGCACAGTAGAAAATGTCACTATCGACACAAGCAAAATCAATTCAATTTGTCTCGGTGATGACGATAATTCTTATTATTTCAAGAATACAAAGTATCATAGCATTACTTTCTATGAGGGTAAAACAACATCGGTTAAGGGTGCTGATACTTCCCGCTCAAATTACCTCTTTGCTTATTTCACAGGTAATAACAGTAACGACGAATCCCTCCACCTCGCTGTGTCACAGGACGGCTTGCAGTGGAAAACTCTTAACAAAAACTTCCCTGTATGGAAAGGCTCTGCCGCATCAGATAGCTATCCCGACAATAACGGTGTTGCTGCAACAACCCATATTCGTGACCCGTATATTATGAGAGCACAGGACGGCTCGTACTACATTCTTGCAACCGACCTTAATACTGTAAACGGCACAAGCTGGGGTAATAACTCAAAAATGCATATCTTCAAGGCAAGCAGTATTGCCGACTTTAAGGACGGTAATATTGAGCATTGGGATATTGATATGCAATCGGTAATGCAACCGATTCTCGGTGGCAATACAATCCGTACTTGGGCGCCGCAGGCTATCTATGACCCTGAATACGGTCAGTATATGCTTTATTGGTCTGCTGCAACAGATAGCTATGGTACAACCTCAATGTACTATGTTTATACAACTGACTTTAAGTCATTTACCACAACTCCGAAACGCCTTATCTCTCCAATCGGTGCAGGTGATAACGGTGATTTGAATCAGGCTAATATCGACGGTGATATTTACTATAACGGTCAGTTCTATTATTTGTGGTATAAAAATGAAGCAACCGCTTCTCTCGCAGTTATGACCTCGGAATCACCCTCCGGTCCTTATACAAATCTTAAAACATTTTCATATTCACAGGCTTTAGAAGGACCTCAGGTTTATCAGCTTCAAAACGGTAAGTATGTTCTTTTGGCAGATGCGTATAATAACTATTGTTATCGTGCATTCGTTTCTGATACTGTTGACGGCTTCACAGCTGATAAAGAAGATAACAACACAAATATCGACTCTCTCCAACCTCGTCACGGTGCTGTTATTCAGATTGATGATGCTGAATATAATGCACTTGTTAATAAATTTGGTATTGACGCTGATGACGGTGTAATTCGTTATGAATTTTCATTAGACCATTATAACGATTCCGATGGATACACCGGTAAAACATGGGAAGGTAATCAGTATAGCTATGATGTTGGTTATAAAAATGATTCAAATTCCTATGCTCAAATGGGTAACGGCAAGGCTAAACTCGTTGGTAAAAACCTTTTCATCAACGATACCAATGTTCGTGAAGTAATCAGAAACACAACCTTTACCTTTAGCTTTAAGTTTAAGCTTACTCAAGATGTCGCAGGAAAAAATCCTGTAATCTTCGCAACTTGTAGTCCTGCTTCCCAAAATACAGACTATGTTCAGCTTCTTGAAGACGGTACATTTACCGTTAACGGTAAATCTTGTACAAACAAGGCTAATATTGTAGCAGGCGAAGAACATACCTATACTATTGCATATTCCGCCGTTGACGAAACTGCAATATTGCTTCAGGACGGAAACCTCGTCGGTGCAATTCCGACAGGTGTAATGAATAATACCAGCGCTCAATTCGTCGGTCTTGGCTTCTCCGATGTTAAGTCCGGAGAGGGCAGAATTTACGGCGAATATTCAGCCCTAACCTTCCAAAAGACTATTCCTGATGATGTTAAAGATATTCTTAATGCAAACATTGTTGACACAGCTCTTGAAGAATTAGAACAGAAAAAAGACGAGCTGGGCTTGACTGCTGATAAAGTCAAGGATAAAGCTATCGAAACGTTTACGGGAAAAGGATATTTTCAAACTGTTGAAGCGAATACTACTCCTTGGCCAGGAGTAAAAGGTTATAATAATATTTTATATTCTTCTAAAACTGTTAATTCTCCAAATGAATATAATAGAGGATATATTTACTGGAAAGTTCATATGCCTAATAAATATGTTTTGGTATATGATGGAATTGAACAAAATCGTCCGAATTTCCCTGTTGTACTTGAAGCAAAATGGAAAGGCCAGTACAATGGGTGGTTTGGTTACGATTACTATGCAGCTAAATACTGTTCTGTGTATAGTAGCGTTCCATTTACATTGCCGTATAAGTGGAAGGGCGGAAAGTCAGGTTGGAGTACAACATCAGTTTGGAGCACAGCAATTGACGGTTCAGAAGAGATTGGTAACTCAAGTAATAGTACATCTTCATTGGTCCATGAAGATGATACTTCAAGATTTTATGCCAATATTATGAAATATAACGGCACAGGAAATGAAACCGATTACTATGATAAATTTAGCAGTATTCAATATCAAATCGGTTCGAGTTATAAAAATCAAACAGGTGAGCTAACAACATCAGGCGATATATATGTACTTAACTACAAACCTATAAGAGATATAATAAACGGTGTTGCTACACCAACAGTAGATGGAAAAACATATACATTCAAAACACTTTTTAATGAGGTAAGTAATAACGAGAAAAAGTACACAAAGGAATCTATAATAACTTATTATAAAGCTGTAAACAAGATTATGTCATTGAATGTTGGCAATTACTTTGACAGTACTAATACTAATGATTCTAATGTTGAAGGTCAAGTTACATCTGCAGCTGAGGCTATCAAAAATGCTGTAAAAGACTATAATGATGCTGTTGCCGGTCTTACAAGACAGTATAAGGTTACTTTCAAAAAAGCTCAAGCTGACGGCGGCCAGGCTATAAAAGTAATATATGTACTCGGCGAAACTGCAAAAAAAGACAGCATAATTGCTGCTGCACCGATTAATACAGCAAGGTGGTACGATAATACAAATCATTACACTTATAGCTGGACAATAAACAATGATGTAACTAATGATATTGACATTAATGAAACCCGTACTAAAACTGCTCATATCTACACTCCTACAACAGCAAACGATAGTTCTGATAGATTCAAGGCTTCAACCTGTACTGAATCCGGCTTCTACTATAATGTTTGCTCCTGCGGTTATGAGTATCTTGTAAATACAAATCCTCTCGGCCACAATCATCAATCAACCGTAGGCTCAGCCGACATTACAAAATACAAGGCTCCGACCTGTACCGAAGACGGTTATCACTATATGGTTTGTCAAAGATGTAATGATACCTATATCGTAATTGACGGTGCGCTCGACCACGCTTGGGGAACAGGCGTATCAAATGGCAATGGTACTCATACTCAAACCTGTTCAAGAGATGATTCTCACAAACAAGATCTTCCTTGTAATATGGTTGAAAATGCTGAGGGAACACAGGCAACCTGCTCCGAATGTGGCTACACAACTACAATCTTTCGTCTCGACAGAACTGCATATAACGAAGCACTTGCAAATGCAAACGATGTTATTGCTAACGAAAAAGCAAGATATTCCGCAGAATCTCTTGCAGCTCTTCAAGCTGTTCTTGTTCAGGCAGGTAAGGACGCTCTTGACGCAAAAACACAGGAAGAGCTTAACGCCGTAACAGCAAGAATTACTGCCGCTAACTCAACCGATACTGCAAACGGCGGCGTTCTCGTTGCAAACACTTTCCGCATTACCTATGGAAATATTTTCAGCTTTGACGACTTTATGAACTCCGATTCGAAGGACTGTGCTCCTGATTCTAACGGTGCTGAAAAGGGTACAATCGGCTTTGACTATGCTAATCAGGTATTCACCGTAACGAGTAACGAAAATTATACGGATGTATATTCAAAGTACGCTGGTGGTAATACTTATAAGATTCCTGTAACAGCAGGTAAATCATACACATTCGAATATGAGGTTGCTAATTCAAATCTCAACCAAGCGTTTGTATTCTTCTATAACGAAAACGGTAATCCAATTTATTTAGATTCTTCTTATGCCTTTACAGAAACAATCGACGGTATTGAAACACCGAGAACTTCTAAAAACGATGAATATTTTATAAATAAGTACGGAGCACCTGTAAACAAGAAAGTTCAGCTTACATTTACAGCACCTGAAACCTGTACGAGTGTTGATTTCCGTTTCGGTGTTATTAATGAAACCAATACAAGTGCTTCATTCTACAACATCGGCTTCTACGAGTCCGATATGGTAGACAATTTCGTTCTTGCCGATGAAGTTGTATACGGAACAGCCTTCAACGAACTTGCAATTATGGAGCCTGATATTAAAGGTCAACACTTCGGCGGTTGGTTCGTTGACAAAGCATTGACAACCCCTGCTTCAACTCTTACAGAGATTACAAGAAATCTAAATCTTTATGCAAAGCTTGACGCATTGAAGGTTAAGGATGTAGTAGGCTGTACATTATTAAAGCACGGCTACACAACCTATGTATGCTCCGATGAAAATTGTTCTACCGAAGTAGTTTATACCTCGTATGACGACAAAACTTTGGACGGCTCTAAATTCTTCCCGGCAAATGATGCTATTCAAGCAATAATTGACAAAGAAATCGCAAACGACTACCAAAATTATACTCAGGCTTCAATAGCAGCACTTGCGACTGCTCGTGAAAACCTCTACAACACAACTGTAAATTATTATACACAAGCAGAGGTTGATGCGGCTGTTACACCAATGAATAATCTTGTTAACGACCTTGTTGTAAAGGTTAACTTCGTAACAAAGACAGACGACGCAGTTAATTCAACTCAAACTATGGAGGTTGCTTATAACGGTAGCTTGACAGCTCCAACTGTTAATCCGTACACAACAGTTGACGGCAGATACACCTGGACGTTCTCAAGCTGGGATAAAGAGGTTGTTACCTCGAACATCACAACCGGTGCAACCTACACCGCTCAGTATACAAAAACTGATAATGTTGACACTTCAGCATACGATGCGGCGGTAACTCTTGCAACAGAATCTATTGCAAACACCACAAAGTATACCGATGCTTCAAGAAAGGAACTTGAAAAAGTTGTTAATTCAAAGAAGTATAACGAGAATTCAACTCAAGCTGAAATCGACGCAATGGCAAAAGCAATCGACGTAGCAAACAAGCTTGCAAAAGACGGCGGTAAACTTGTGCTTATGCAGTACGACGTTGAATTCTACTATGTGTTAGACAACAATCCTGCTAAAAAGTGCGCAACAGGAAATGATACTGTTGATTACGGAACAGAGTTTGAGCTCACAGCTCCGTCAATTGAAGGTAATTATTCAATCATCAAGTGGACGAGAACTACTTATCCGAACGGCGAACCAAAGGATGAGACTGTTGGCTCATCAAACGAAACCCTAAAGGGAAGATATACCGGTACAACAAAATACTATGTATATCTTAAAACAATACCTGCACAGCAGGAAAGCACCAAAACGGCCAACATTTATCTCACCGATAGGCTCGGCAGAGTAATCGACGCTATGTCTGTAACTCTTGAAAATGGCTCGGCAACAGTTGACGTATCTGTAAGGGATAACAGTATTACAATCGGAAATGTTACAATGACTGCTCCAAGCGTTTCGTTCTACAACGTATCGGGCTTCACTATGAATAATGAAGCTGTTACAGACAGACAATATAAAATTACTGACGACACATACATTTCGGTAACCTACGAACCTGCTACATCATTCACTATTACATATGATGCAACAACCTGTACTGCAGATAAAACTACAGCACAGTGGGATGACAAGGTAACTGTAACAGCTAAAAACGGTACTGCAAATACTCAATGGTATGTAAACGGCGTTCTTGTAGGCTATGGTCCAAAGTATGTTTTCCGTGCAAATCAGGATGTAAACATTACCTGTAAGAATGAAACAGTAGAACTTGTTCCGACTGCCGCTGTTTCAAGATTGAGCTATAACTCACCAATCAAAAAGACAATCACTGTTGTTGGCTCGTTCAATCTTCCTGACGGTTATACATTGGTTGAAACCGGTGTACTTCTTAAAACATCTGCTGTAAACAATAAAGATGCAGTAAACAATGTTGAAAACTACAACCTTGAAAGTGGTAATGCAAAGAAATTCGTTGCAACCAATTATACAAAGGATACTCATCAGTTTACGGTTAATGTTTATTCATCAAAGCAATATGACGAAATTTATCTCGGTGCTGTTGCTTATGTAACCTACACCTACGGAAATGAAACACATACAAC
>CAMFQI010000083.1 GCA_945980015.1 uncultured Eubacterium sp.
ATAATACTGCTTGCAATGGTAATAATTACAACAGTATCAGTTTTTGCAGGTTGTACGAAAAAAACAAATAAAGAGCAAACGGAGGCTACACAGGTGAACATAGGAACTTATTATCAAATTACACAGGAAGAAGCAAAAAGAATTATGGACGAGGAAAGCGATTATATTATCGTTGACGCGCGTGAACAAAGCGAGTATGACGAAGGTCATATAAAGGGTGCAATCGTTATTCCGTATACCGAAATTGAGCAAAAGGCAGAGGAGCTTTTGCCAAACAAGACTCAGCTTATTCTCGTATACTGTCGAAGCGGCAGAAGAAGTAAGATTGCCGCACAGTCCCTTGCGAATATGGGCTACAAAAATGTTAAGGAATTCGGCGGAATAATCGACTGGCAATACGAAATTGAAAAGTGATATACGGTGTTGCAGTCGGCGTGCTTTTTTTATCGCGGTGATTTATTGACTTTTGAAAATCAATACAATATAATGATATGACGAAAAGGCAGGGGGGTGAGAGCTTCAAATGACGGAAGAGGTCAGTGTTAAGGAATTAAATAATCTAAAATCCGATTATAAGCTTATTGATATCAGAGACGAGATTGCATTTCAGTACGGAACAATAAACAATGCTGTAAATATACCTCAAAGCAGGCTTTATGACAGTCTGGATTTACTTGATAAGCAGACGCTTTATATCATTGTTTGCAAAAGCGGAATTATCAGTAATACTGTAGCGCAGGAATTGAGAGATATGGGCTATAATGCCGCAAATCTCAAAGAGGGATATTACGGCTATATGCTTGAAAATATGAAAGCCGATACTCAAAAGGCAAAGGACGTTGAGCGCAGTATAAACAAAAAGTTCCACAAAAGCATATGGAGTAGGTTTACTGCGGCAATTCAGGAATATCAATTAGTTGAAGAAAATGACAAAATTGCCGTTTGTATTTCGGGCGGCAAGGACAGTATGCTTATGGCGAAGCTTTTTCAGGAGCTCAAACGCCATAATAAATTTCCCTTTGAGGTTGTTTATCTCGTTATGGACCCCGGATACAGTCCGGAAAATCGTGAGATTATCGAGCGAAATGCAAAGCTGCTTAATGTTCCGATTACTGTTTTTGAAAGCAATATTTTTGAAAGCGTGCTTCATATTGACAAGTCGCCGTGCTATATCTGTGCAAGAATGCGCAGAGGCTATTTGTACAGTAAGGCAAAGGAGCTTGGTTGCAATAAGATTGCTTTGGGTCACCACTATGACGACGTTATTGAAACAATTCTTATGGGTATGCTTTACGGCGGTCAGGTGCAAACCATGATGCCCAAGCTTCACAGCACAAACTTTGAGGGTATGGAGCTTATAAGACCTATGTATCTTATTCGTGAGGACGATATTAAGCATTGGCGTGATTATAATGATTTGCATTTTATTCAGTGCGCCTGCAAATTTACCGACACCTGCACCTCCTGTAATCCCGATAACGCCTCGAAGCGTCAGGAAATTAAGAATATGATTAGACAAATGAAGCAGATTAATCCGCAGGTTGAAAGCAATATTTTCAGGAGCGTTGAGAATGTAAATCTCGACACCGTTATCGGCTATAAACAGGGCGGAGTTAAGCATTCTTTTTTAGATAAATATTAACGCTTAAGGAGTTAATTTTGTAAGATATGACTGATGAATTATTGGCAAAATATGATAGGCTAATAGAGTATATTGCATCGTTAAAAAGCGTTGCCGTTGCGTTTTCAAGCGGCGTGGATTCAACCTTTTTACTCTATGCGGCAAGGCAAGTGTTGGGCGAAAACGTTATTGCCGTCACGGCGTCCTCGTGCTCGTTTCCGAAAAGAGAGCTCAACGAGGCAAAGGCATATTGCGAGCAAATGGGAATAAGACATTTTGTTGTTGAAATAGATGAGCTTGAAATAGAGGGCTTTTCGCACAATCCGAAAAACAGATGCTATCTTTGTAAGCGAGAGCTGTTTGAAAGGATACTTGCAATTGCAAAAAAGGAAAACATTAACGAGGTTTTGGAGGGCTCCAATCTTGACGATAATTCGGATTACAGACCGGGACTTATTGCCATTGCCGAGCTTAATATAAAAAGCCCCTTGCGAAGCCTTGGCTTTACAAAAGATGAAATAAGGACTCTTTCAAGGCATTTCAATATTCCTACCTGGAACAAGCAGTCGTTTGCATGTCTTTCAAGCAGATTTCCTTACGGTGATTTAATCAGCAGGGAAAAGCTTGAAATGGTGGACAGAGCAGAACAGCTTTTGCTTGATTTGGGATTTCATCAGGTGAGAGTGCGTATTCATAACGACTTGGCTCGCATAGAGCTTGAGCCCGGCGAATTTGAAAAATTTATGGCAGAGGATATAAGAACAACCGTATACAATGAGTTCAAAAAATACGGCTTTTCCTATGTCTCGCTTGATGTTTTAGGCTACCGCACAGGCAGTATGAACGAAATGTTAAAAAGCAAGCTTGACAGTTGCAAAATTTTTTAATTAGTGATATTATTGGTGTTAGGGAGGTGTTATTATGAATGAAAAAGCAATGCATAAGCTGAGCTACGGTCTGTTCGTTCTTACCGCAAGGGACGGCGACAGGGATAACGGCTGTATTGTCAACACGGCAATTCAGGCTGCGTCTGCACCTAACCAGCTCAGCGTTTGCGTAAATAAAGCGAATTATACAAACGAAATGATTCAAAAAACAGGCAAGTTCGTTGTGTCAATTATCAGTCAGGGCGCTGAATTTGATTTGTTTAAGCATTTCGGATTTCAGTCGGGCAGAGATGTAAATAAGTTTGACGGCTTTACCGACTATGCAAGATGTGAGAACGGCTTGTGCTATATCACAAAGGGAACTAACGCATACATCAGCGTTACGGTTACGGGCACTCAGGATTTGGGCTCGCACACTATGTTCGTCGGCACTATCGACGATATGGAGATTTTGAGTGACGAGCGTTCCGCAACCTACGAATATTATTTTGAAAACATAAAACCGAAGCCGCAGGCAGTAGGCGAAACGCAGGACGGAAAGACGATTTGGCGTTGTACAATTTGCGGCTACGAATATGTCGGTGAGGAATTACCGCAGGACTTCGTTTGTCCTATTTGTAAGCATCCGGCGTCCGATTTTGAAAAAATTATTATTAAAAAGGAGAGTAGTGTTATGGCAAACAAATACGCAGGAACACAGACAGAAAAAAATCTTCAGGAAGCATTTGCAGGCGAAAGCCAGGCAAGAAATAAGTACACATACTTTGCTTCGGTAGCAAAGAAGGAGGGATACGAGCAAATGGCGGCTCTCTTCCTCAAAACTGCCGACAACGAAAAGGAACACGCAAAGATGTGGTTTAAGGAATTAGCCGAGCTCGGCGATACACCGGCAAACCTTAAGGCTGCCGCAGACGGCGAAAACTATGAGTGGACAGATATGTACGACGGCTTTGCAAAGACTGCCGACGAGGAAGGCTTCCACGAGCTTGCAGAAAAGTTCAGAGCAGTAGCCGCTATCGAAAAGCACCACGAGGAAAGATATCGTGCACTTCTTAAGAATATCGAAACTGCTCAGGTATTTGAAAAGAGCGAGGTAAAGGTTTGGGAGTGCAGAAACTGCGGTCATATCGTAGTCGGCACAAAGGCACCTGAAATTTGTCCTGTATGCGCTCACCCTCAATCATACTTCGAGGTTCACGCAGAAAATTATTAATCTACCAAAAAAGGCGGTCAATCGACCGTCTTTTTCATTTTCGTAAAAACTTTTTACGCTACCTTTGTTGGTTGAAGTAATACTATGTCTTAAACACAGGCTTCACTTATTGTAAGGAGCTGTCACGAAGTGACTGAGGGGATAAAAGAATAATACTTAATAAATTCACCCCTCAACCGAGCTTTGTGGTTGAAGGGTGAAATCTTTTATTTGTTTTTCGCCCTTTGTACAACTGGGGACTGTCCCTAGTTGTACAAAGAAGTTGATTTATTTCGGTTGAATATGGCAATAATATGGTATATAATAATTATATCAATGTATGGCGGGGGGAATTATGAGGGCGTTTGATTTTGACAATACGATTTATGACGGCGAAAGCGTGTTTGACTTTTACCTGTTCAGCATACGCTACAATCCGCGCGTTGCAAAATATATTCCGATTGTGTTTTTTAATTTGTTCAAATACAAGCTCGGCAAAACAACAATGCAGGATTTGGAGCTGGCTGTTAAAAAATATTCAAAGGATTATCTTGACGCATTTGATAACAAGGAGGAGCTTGTTTCGATTTTTTGGGATAAGCATATAAAAAAGATAAAGCCTTGGTACGAGCCACGCAAGGACGATATTATTATTACCGCCTCACTAAATCTTATTATGGACGAGCTTTGCAAACGACTCGGCATAGAAAACTGCATATGCTCCGTTGTCAACCGTGATACAATGGAGGTTGAATATCTTAATTTCAGGGACAACAAGCGCAAAACCTTTGTTGAAATGTATAAGGACAAGTCTATTGATGAATTTTATACCGATAATATGGTAGATAAGCCGATGATAGATATTTCAAGGTCGGCATATTTCGTAAAGGGAAATAAAATCAAAAAAATTAAGTGAGGAAAGCTATGGGAAAATTCGGCTGGGCGTATATCGGAAACGGAAATATTGCCCGTTCAACTGCAAATGATATTATGAAGGGCGAACACAAAATCGTTTCCGTGTATGGCAGAAATATCCAAAAAGCGCAGGCGTTTGCCGAAAAATACGGCGCAACTGCATTTGATGATTTTGAAAGGGCGGTAATGTGCGACGGCGTTGATGCAGTATATATTGCAACGCCTCATACCTCGCATCTTGAGTATGCCGTTAGGTCAATGAAGCTGGGCAAGGCGGTGCTTTGCGAAAAGCCGGTCGGCGTGTCGCTTGCCGAAGCGCAACAGATGATTGAGGTCGCAAAAGAGGAAAAAGTCTATTTTTGCGAGGCTATGTGGACTTGGTTTTCCGACGTTGCGCTGACTGTTAAGAAATGGGTGCTCGGCGGCGAAATCGGAGAAATAAAGGACGTTCAAATAAATTACGCCTTCCCCGGAATTCTTATGCCTAAAACATCGAGAGTTCTAACTCCCGAAACTGCCGGCGGCGCGCTTCTTGACATTGGTATTTACCCGATTACATATTGCTATAATCTTTTCGGCTATCCAAAAACGATAAGCTGTAAGGGTAAAATCAAAAACGGTATTGATGTCAGCGAAACAGTTGTACTCGGATATGACGGATTTAATTGTACTCTTAATATGTCGCTTTGCAAGCTTAAAGAGGATTGCCTGATTAAAGGCAGTAAGGGAAGTATCAGCCTGCCTGTATTCTTTCATATGGCTTCAAAGGCGATACTGAAAAACGAAAACGGCAGGCAGACCTTTATAGGCAAAACCGATTATCTAACCGAATTTTCAAGAGCCGCAGAGGAAATAAAGCAGGGCAAAACGCAGTCGGCTTATATCCCGTTTTGCGCAACGCTCGATTGTCTGAAAATTATGGACGAATGTCGCCGTCAAATGAAGCTCGTTTATCCGTTTGAAAAGTAAGATTTAAGCAAAAACACCGATTTACATTTGTATGCTTATCGGTGTTTTTTAATATGTATTATTTATATTCCGGCAGCCAACCCTTGTGTGCTTCGATAAGGTCTTCGCAAAGCGAAACGATATCGTCTATTGAAAGCTCTGCTGCGGTATGCGGCTCCATCATAGCCGCCTGATAGATATATTCTTTCTTTTTTGTCATCGCCGCTTCGATAGTGAGAAGCTGCGGATAGATGTTTGAAGAGTTCATTGCGGCAAGCTGCAACGGTAAGGCACCGACATGACAGGGCTTTATACCGCTTGCGTCAACAAGACACGGCACCTCAACGCACGCTTCTTTCGGTAGGTTGTCGATTAGTCCGTCGTTGAGTACGTTACCGCCGATTTTGTAAAGCGTGTTGGTTGAGATAGCCTCCATAATGTAGGACGCATATTCCTCGCTTCTTTCGTGAGTGATTTCGCCGTTTGCAAGAATAGAATCTCGTTCCTTTTCCCAGCCTGCAATCTGATTTACGCATCTTCTCGGATATTCGTCAAGCGGAATATTGAATTTTTCGATTAATTCGGGATATCGGCTTTTGATATAAAACGGATTGTATTCTGCGTTGTGCTCGCTCGATT
>CAMFQI010000084.1 GCA_945980015.1 uncultured Eubacterium sp.
AAACACTTTATTCCTCACGCACACGCTTTGACAGTTATTCACGAAGCACCGCAGGCGTGCTTGCAGGCTTTTCAGGTTATGCGTATGAAAAAGGAAGCGACATTGTCCAAAGCAATATCTTTAATGCGGTTGACTGCGCTTCATATATGCTCGGCGCAGAAAAAAACGGCGATACGGTAAAAATGATTTACTGCACCGACTTGCTTTCAAAATTCAATACCTCTCAAAAAAGTCAGTCGCTTATTTGGTTTGATAACGAAAAGGTTACTCTCACGCCCGAATATTATGCTCAAATGCTTTTTGCAAATAATGTTGCATGGCAGAATGTAAACGCAGGTCTTTTTACGGATAACGACGATATTTCAAGCTGCGTTTCATATGATGAGAGTACGCAGAGCGTATATGTAAAGCTCGTGAACACCGGCGGCAAAAAAGAAAAAATACGTGTTAATTTAAGCGGTACTGACGGTATTAACGCAGTATCGGCGCAAATCATTTTTTCGCAGTATAAAACGGCGAAGAATACCCCCGATAAGCAAAGCGTTGCACCTACTCAAAGCGATGTTGAATTTGAAGAAAGCTCCTTTGTTTACGAAATTCAGCCGTACAGTGCCGGCGTAATACGAATTGCCTACGGCAACAACGAGGGTATGAGCTTTTACACCCTGAATGAAAATATGAACACTCAAACGAAAGGCTATGTTCCGATGTCAGTAAAAATGTTTATTCTTATGGTTGCGCTGATATTTGTCGCAACAACCGTGATAACCTATCTTGTTTATTCAAAAACAGTTTTGAAGGGCAAAAAGTTTAAGTTCAATTTCAAAAAATCGGGGAGAAAAAAGGGTAGAAAAGACGATGAGCAATAAGCGAAAAATAACCTTTATTTCTTCGGTGACAACTCCCGAACGTGCTTACGAGAATATACCCGAGCTAAAGGATTTTGAAGTGAAGTTTTTCCCAATGCACGAAAGCAGTAAAAGTATACTTGCCGAAGCGCCCGATACGGAATTTATTATTGCAGACGCTATGGGCAGGGTTGACGGTGAGCTTATCAGCTCGCTTAAATCCCTAAAGCTTATTCAGTCCGAGGGCGTCGGTTATCAGGGAATTGATCTTGAGTGCGCAAGAAGGTGCGGCGTTACGGTCTGCAACAACAAGGGCATAAACGATACGGCGGTTGCCGAATGTTGCGTGTTCTTGATTTTAGCATGTCTGAAAAATTATGAAAACGGCGTTAGAGCAATGTATGACGGAAAGCAGATTGAAGCCAAAAAAGCGGCGTTCGGCGTTACGAGAGAGCTGTCCGAATGTACTGTCGGACTTGTCGGCTTCGGTGATATTGCAAGGTGTACCGCCCGTCTGCTTAACGTTTTCGGCGCAAGGGTTATTTATACAAACCGTACGAGAAAGTCCGAGCTTGAAAGAGAATACAATGTTGAATACGTCGACCTTGACACACTTATAGAAAGCTCGGATTTTGTATCTCTTCATCTTGCCTCCTGCGAGGAAACGAGAAACACCGTTAATGCGTCTTTCCTTTCAAAAATGAAAAAAAGCGCATATCTCATAAACACAGCGAGAGGAGATTTGGTCGATAACGAGGCATTGTATAACGCACTCAAAAACGGCGAAATTGCAGGAGCGGGTCTTGATGTAATCTCGCCCGAGCCTGTTTTGGCAGACAATCTTTTGCTTTCGCCCGAAATAAAGGACAGGCTTGCTTTAACTCCTCATATCGCAGGAATAACAAGCCTTACCGTAAAAAAGCTGTACAGACAATGCTTTGAAAATATAATCAGGGTTATAAACAACGAAGAGCCGATAAATATAGTGCTATGAGGTAGAAATATGAGTGAAAAAAATAAAACCGACGAAATAAGATATGTCGGCATTAAGGAGAATTTAGCCTACGGCTTTGCGAATGCAGGTCAGGTTTTCGGCTATAACCTGTTTGCAGGCTCGTACCTTTCAATGTTTTTTGTAAAGGTTTTCGGTATTCCGTCACAGGCTGTTGCCACTATGATACTCGTTCTCGGTATATGGGATACGATTAACGATCCTCTTATGGGCGGAATTATCGACAAAACGAGAACACGCTACGGAAAGCTTAGACCGTATCTTATTTTGGTTCCGCTTCCGCTTTCGATAATTACCGTTGTATTTTGGTCGGGTCCTTTGCTTATGCAGAACGTTGCAGATGTCACGCTTAAAACGGTGTTTATGTATATTTCCTACTTTGTTTGGGAATTCTTCTATACGATAGGCGACGTCCCGTTTTGGGGAATGAGTACGGCGATTTCGCCGTCGCCGTCCGACAGAACGAGAGCAATTTCATCCGCACGCTTCATTTCGGGACTTGTCGGCGGACTTTCGGGTACAATACTTCCCGTGCTTATTGACCTTAGCCAAAATAATGTTATCGGCTGGAATTTGAAGCAGGTATTTGCATTTATGGGGCTTCTTGCAGGAATTTTCGTAATCGGTCTTTTTTCGCTTGCGGGAATTTTTACAAGGGAGCGTGTTGTTCAGTCTGTTCAGGAAAACAGTATCTTCGACGGCTTTAAGTATTTGTTCAAAAATAAGCCGCTTATGATGATAGTGCTCAGCAATGTTCTCGGAACAATATCTTCGGTTGCGGGCGTTTTCGGAAATTACTATTATAACGAGGTTCTCAATATGATGTCGCTGAGCCTTGTTGTCGGACTTTTTGGAACGCTCAGCGGTTATCTTGCTTACGTATTTCTGCCAAAAATTAAGAAAAGGCTTGATAACCGTCAAATAATTTTTATGATTTCGATTATTAGAGCCGTTGTCGGAACGCTGACATTCTTGGCAGGCTTTAAGTACTATGACGTTTGGTATGTCGCAATACCGATTTTGGCTATTCAAAATATCTTTTTCGGCTTCTTGGGTACTGTCAGTATGATTGTGCCGACAGAAATGATAGGTGATACGGTTGACTATATGGAATGGAAAACAGGAGTGAGAAACGAGGGCATCAGCTTTTCGGTGCTTACCTTTGTTGGAAAGCTTACCTCGTCCGTTTCAACCTCTGTTGCAACTGCACTTTTACCGCTTATCGGCTACAGCGTTGTGAATAACACGCTTGCCGACGGTACTGTTGAAACGATTGCAACTTGTACCTCTGCCGGCGGTCATCCAACACAGTTTTGGCTTTGGACGTTCTTTACCGTTGTGCCGAATGTATTGGGCTTAATCGGTCTTTTGCCGTATTTCTTCTATGATTTGCGAGGCGAAAAGCTTGAAAAAATCAGAAGTGAAATGAAGGTGCGCAGAGCCGAGCTTTCAAAACAGGTTTCGGGAGGTGAGCAGGTTGAAGAGTAAGGAAAAGTTTTGTTGTCCTAAATGTAAAAAGTACATAAATCCCTTGTATATGAAGCCGAATTGTCCGCATTGCAACGTGAATTTGCTTTATTATCAAATGGACTCACGTCTTGAGCAGGACGCCGAAAAAGCAAAAAAAGAGGTTGATGCGGTAAACGGATTTTTGAATATGCTAAAGGAGTCGAGCATTTCGTCGCCGCTTCATATAATAAGGCTTGTCGTGTTCTTCTTGCCGCTTGCTTCGATGTGTCTGCCGATGTTTTGGGCAGGGCATAAGAATGTTTCGCTTATAACATTCATTATGAGTATAGTAAACTACGGCCTTGATTTTAACGCAATGCTCGGTGATTTGTCGTATTTCTTCGCAGTGCTCAGTATTGTATGCGTGGTAGTATTTTCGCTCGTTGTCATTATCGGCTCGCTGTTTTCCGCAGGTAAAAACGGCTTTAAGCGAAACGTTGCGTTAAGTATTGTAAATACTGTTGTTTTGGGCGTTTTGGGTATTCTCGTTTGTGCAAACGGCGGTATGGCAATGTGGGGCTTTTACCTGACGTTGTTCCTTTACGGTCTTGATTTTGTTTTGCATTTTCTGTGTGAAAAGGGAAGCAAGGGCAAAATTTCAACGCTTGTCTGCGTTTTGCTTTGCGTTGCTATTGCAGTCGCTTCTATGGCTATGCCGAAGCCTGCAAAAACAATTACCGATTATGCAGGTGACGACAGCGACGTAAGAGTTGTTTCGTTTAATGTTGCCTCGGCGTTCGGCACAAAATTTGAGGACACCGACAGTATGCAAAGGTGTAAGCGCTTCAGCGATGAAATGAGAATGTCGATGCCCGATTTAATCGGCACTCAGGAGATTAATTCCCTGTGGATAAGCGAACTTGAAAAAACGCTCCCCGAATACCAGATTTATGCCGTTGCACGAGGCGGCGACAGTAGTGAGGAAAACAGCGAAATGAATGCTGTTATGTGGAACACTCTTGAATATACGATTGTTGACGCAGGAACCTTTTGGCTTTCGCAAACGCCCGAGGTAGAGAGCAGATATACTTATACCGATGAAAACGGCGAAGAAAAAAGCGCAGGCTGTAACCGTATTTGCTCGTATGTTGTCCTTGATGAAATCAAAACAGGCAGGCGTTTACTCTTTATGAACACTCATCTTGATAATTCAAGCGAGCAAGCCCGTGTTTTCGGAGTCGGCGTCATTCTGGAAAAAATGAGCGAGCTTAGGTCGAGCTACGGAAACATTCCCGTAATCTTAACAGGCGATTTCAACGAAATCGAACAGGACGAGGCGGTCAAAACGGTGTCGTCCTTGCTGAATAACACGACCGACCCGTCTAAGAAGAAAGCGACATATCAGTCGTGGGGCTATCGTAAAAACGGCGACGAGCCGATTGACTACATTTTTACAACCGGAAACGGCAAAAATTACACCGTTATAGATAATCTTTCAAACGGCTACATATCCGACCACTACGGAATAATGACGGATATCAAGCTGTGATAAAAATTGTGAGGAAGTGAGAATATGTTATTTCATTTATTAGAGGACATTATTTCAACAAATCAGTATATCGCAATAGCATCGTTTATTGCTTTTGCGCTTTGCTTTGTTTTGCTTAAGCTGAAGCTTCCGTTTTTGCCGAAAGACAAGGGCAGGGAATTTGCCGTAAACGGCGAGGCATCAAAGGGCAAAATTCGTGGTGTAGGTCTTGTTATGATATGCGCCTTTATTGTGTGCAGCGTTTTCCTGCTGCCGATTAACAGGGAATTTGTTTGCTACTATATTCTCTTGTTTTTGGAAATGCTCAGCGGCTATCTTGACGATGCCTCGGACAAGCCTTGGGCGGATTACAAAAAGGGACTTATAGACTTTATTATCTGTGTTGCCTTATCAATAGTATTTGTTCGCAATAATCCGACAACGATTTTCTTCCTTAACTTCGAGCTTTATATTCACCCTGTTGTGTTCGTTATTCTTTCAACAATTCTGCTTTGGGTCGGCATTAATGTTACGAACTGCTCGGACGGTGTTGACGGACTTTGCGCAACGTTGAGCACGATAACGCTCTTGAGTATTACGACGATTTTCTATACCCAAATCGGTGAACAATATACAACCTTTTCCTATATTATGGTCGGCGTTTTGGTGGCTTATCTTTGCTTTAACACAAGTCCGAGTACACAGCTTATGGGCGACGCAGGTTCAAGAGCTATCGGCGTGCTGATTGTGATTATGGTACTGAAATCCGGACATCCGTTTAGCTATCTTCTTGTGTCAGCCGTACTTTTAGTTGACGGTATCGCAGGTCTTATTAAGATTTTCCTCAAGAGATTTTTGAAAATCGAGGTGCTCAAGCATACTCGCACTCCGATACACGATGAGATGCGTAAAAATCACGCTTGGTCGGATACACAGGTTGTAGTTCGCTTTTCGATTATTCAGCTTCTTTTGTCGGCAGTTATGTATATTATCATAAAATAATTTTCAAACAAATAAGCCCTTGTGCGATTGCTTCGCACGAGGGCTTCAGACTGTCGATAAAGTGGGCTGAACCACACATATTATAAAAACATAAACGATTTCTGCCTCCTTTGTGTAAAGGGTGCGGGTGTCCGGTGGACACCTCTGCGTTTTAATGCAGAAGCACCGACCGAACCGGCAGGTGAGACGGTGGCAGCACTTATGTGCTGACGGAAGGATTGGAAAAATGGCTTGGACATCGAATCCAAGCCATTTTCGTGTTTTTCGTTTTTTGTTCGGTCGAAAAATAAGGGCTCCCAACAAGCTTTAGTTTGTTGGGAAAGAGGAAAAACATATGAA
>CAMFQI010000085.1 GCA_945980015.1 uncultured Eubacterium sp.
ACGGAACGCCGTACGCACTGCCCCAGGCTAATTTTTGAGTAGTAAAGCCCTTTAGATTTGAATGATAAGCAATACTCGGCAACGCCCAGCCAAATCCGAAGCAATCCGGCAAATAAATATCTACACTTCGTTTGCCGAATTTTTCGTCAAAATATGAATTTCCGATAAGAATATTTCTGAAAAGTGCTTCGGGCGACGGACAGTTAACGTCACCGTTTTCAAAGGCGGAGCCTGTTACATTCCATCTTCCCTGCTCAATATATTTTTTCATTTCCTCAAACAATTCGGGATAGTATTCCTCCATAAGCTCATAACGATAGCTTCCCTCAAAAGAAAACACGTAGCTCGGATATTTTTTGAAAAGGGCGAAATTTTCCACAAGAGTATTATAGATATATTTCGATACCGTTGTTTCAAAATCCCACGACCATACCGTGTCTAAATGCGAGGTTGCAACTGTGTAAATACGCTTTTTCATAGGCTTACCATACCTTTCAAAATAAATACGGTTCATTATAACATTATTTTTGAATATAATCAATAAAAGCCCCCAAAAAATGGGAGCTTTTGTAAAATAATGTGATTTTTAGTACATTCCACCCTGTTGAGCAGCCATTGCTGCAGCTGCTGCGGCGTCAGCCTGAGGGTCCTTGATATCTGTTACAAGGCTTTCGGTTGTGAGAACCATAGCGGCAACCGAAGCTGCATTTTGAAGTGCCGAGCGTGTTACCTTTGCAGGATCAACAATACCTGCCTTTATCATATCAACATACTCACCTGTTGCAAAATCATAGCCCATACCGTTTTCGCTGTTCTTAATTTTGTCAACGATAACAGAGCCTTCCATACCGGCATTTGCGGCAATCTGACGTACAGGCTCTTCAAGAGCCTTAACAACGATATTTACACCTGTCTTGAAGTCTGCGTCGTCTGTATCCAAAAGTGCCTGTGCGGCAGGAATAGCGTTGATAAGTGCAACACCGCCGCCTGCAACGATACCCTCTTCAACGGCT
Source organism: uncultured Eubacterium sp. (assembly GCA_945980015.1). GTDB lineage: Bacteria > Bacillota > Clostridia > Oscillospirales > Acutalibacteraceae > Eubacterium_R. Next base: position 1,014 of record CAMFQI010000085.1, read on the forward strand.
GCCTTTGTTGCGGCAAGTGCGTCCTCAATACGAAGCTTCTTTTCCTTCATTTCTGTTTCGGTAGCGGCACCAACCTTTACAACTGCAACACCGCCGGCAATCTTTGCAAGTCTTTCCTGAAGCTTTTCTCTGTCAAAATCGGAGGTAGAGGTTTCAATTGCCTTTCTGATTTGACCTGCACGAGCCTTAATTGCTTCGCTGTCGCCCGCACCGTCAACAATAATTGTATTTTCCTTTGTAACCTTAACCTGACGAGCCTGACCAAGCATAGCCATAGTTGTGTCCTTAAGCTCAAGTCCGAGGTCGGAGGTGATTACCTGACCGCCTGTAAGAATTGCGATATCCTGAAGCATATCCTTTCTTCTGTCGCCGAAGCCCGGTGCCTTTACGCATACGCAGGTAAATGTGCCGCGAAGCTTGTTGAGAAGAATTGTTTGAAGAGCCTCGCCCTCAACATCCTCTGCGATAATAACGAGCTTCTTGCCTGACTTAAGAACACTTTCAAGAAGCGGAAGAATGTCCTGAACGGTCGAAATCTTCTTGTCTGTAATAAGAAGCATTGCGTCGTCGATAACTGCTTCCATCTTATCGGTATCAGTTACCATATAAGGTGAAATATAGCCTCTGTCAAACTGCATTCCGTCAACAACCTCGCATACGGTATCGGCAGTCTTTGACTCTTCAATAGTAATTACACCATCGGAGGTAACCTTTTCCATAGCCTCGGCAATAAGTGAGCCGATATAACTGTCTGCGGCTGAAACGGTTGCTACTCTTGCGATATCGTCATTGTCCTTAACTGCTTCGCTATGAGCCTTAACGTAGTCAACAACTGCGTCTACTGCGCCCTTGATACCGTTTTTAACAGTCATCGGGTTAGCACCTGCTGCAACATTCTTCATACCCTCTCTAACGAGTGCTTGTGCAAGAAGAGTTGCGGTTGTTGTACCGTCACCTGCGTCGTCATTGGTCTTTGAGGAAACCTCTTTAACGAGCTGAGCGCCCATATTTTCAAATGCGTTTTCAAGCTCGATTTCCTTTGCGATTGTAACACCGTCGTTTGTGATAAGCGGTGAGCCGTATTTCTTGTCCAAAACTACGTTTCTGCCCTTAGGACCGAGTGTAATTTTTACTGTATTTGCAAGCTTGTCAATACCTGCCTGAAGAGCCTTGCGAGCTTCCTCGCCGTAAATAATATCCTTTGCCATAAGTCAAATACCTCCTATTACTCTACTACTGCAAGAATTTCCTTAACCTCGGTAATGGTGTATTCAACACCGTCAACCTTTACCTGAGTACCTGCGTACTTGCTGATGATTACCTTGTCGCCGACTGCGACTGTCATCGGATTTTTCTCTGTGCCCGGACCTACTGCAACAACCTCGCTGATTTCAGGCTTTTCCTGTGCCGAAGCGGCAAGAATAATGCCCGAAGCGGTTGTTTCCTCAGCCTCTACTGATTTAAGCAGAACTCTGTCTGCCAATGGTTTAATTGTCATTTTATGTCACCTCTAAAAATAATTTGTTATGTTTTAGCACTCTTTACCCTTGAGTGCTAATTACTATTTTAGCAAGTTTTTTCCATTTGTCAATAGCGTTTACAATAAATTCATAAAATATAGCATTAATACACTATTTTTTCGTTTCATATACAAAAAGCGAGGGAAAATCGCAATCGTTTTCCCTCGCATAGCACTTATTTAATCGTATTAATAATCTTCATAATCCGTCGGTGCTGTATTTTCATATGTTAGATTTTTATACATTTCTTCCTTGAAAACAAGATTTCCGTCCTTGTCCCAAGAGCATTCGCCTGAAGAATAATAAATATTGTGTTCATCATCAAAAAATGCATAACAATAATATTCATCTGTCTCATAAAATCGTTCTTCAAAATCCCCACAATCCAAAACCGCATAACCGTCACTATTTATAAGATAATATTGACTTTCGCTAACCTGCGTTCCGTCCTCTAAATACGAAGGCACGTAATATTCGCCGTCTTCATCAATTGCAAGCTTGAATGCGCTGTACTCATTGCCCATTTTGTCATAGGTTACATACTGCATAAAGCCTGTTTTTTCAACAACGGCATTTGAATATTCCACATAATCAAGCGTAATTTCGGCGTATCTTACAGGTACACTTAAGGCAAATAAAATTACGACAATCAAATATGAAACGGCAATTGAAGCCGCCTGTTGCTTTTTAGGCTTCGATTTTTCGCCCTGCTTTGCGTTGACGATAAAATACAGAATAAAGGCAATCGTACCTGCAACAAAGGACATAACCGCCCAATATACGGGTGTATCAAGCCCGCGTCTTTTTGCGTTCAGGAAAACAGTATATGAATATGTAATTCTCAATAGTAATAGAGCAAGAAAAACCAACCAAAATGAAAATTCGGTAACAGTACCGTAAGAATAATTTATCCAACTAAGCATAAATAAACGCTCCTTTCAAAATCATCACAATCAAGACAAGCAAAATAACAAAACAAGCTCCGCATAAAGCCAAGGGTATATATGCAAATCTTTCGTAGGCACGGTTTAGACTTGTTTTTGCTTTTCCGTCAATAATCGATTTTACATATACGCCATAGCCTAATGATAGGATAGCTGAAATTATCCCTGCAAAAATCAAAGTAATACTTACACCAAAAGCAACGGATGAATACATTTTGTTGCTCAATATATCTAGCATTTCAACGAGTATTTCAACTACATACGAAACATCGGAATAATAAGATGCAAAAATTACGATATATATACTTCTTGCGTAAAACAGCAATCCTAATACTCCGGTAGCAATTAAATGCTTATAATTCCTCGTTTTTATATCTATAAAATACAACAGTACAACAATCAGAGTCGTTATCCAATTTACTGCATATTTCCCGAAATTAATAAACGAATCATCAAACGACATATATGTATAGTTTTGGATAACATAAATCAACACGCCTGCAATAACATTTATACCGAGAAGTATTATGCCGATAAGCGAAACGGTATTAAGCTTTTTGTAATCGTAAAGATAATTCATTTTTATTCCAAGCTCTCTTGCGTCGCCCATATGCTCAAGCGCTTTTTGCTCGGAGGTTTCATCGGAATATCCGCAATGGCGGTAGTAATCCATTCTGTCCAAAATATGATCGCCGATTTCCCTTTGGATAAGCGGAATCTGTGTTTTATCGACCATATAGGAAATGACGGTATTGATATATTCTTCCTTATTCATAAACACCTCACGCAAAGCTCAAAACTTTTTTTACATCAGAGGAAAATTCAAGCCACTCCTGTTTATTCTTTTGATACTGAGTAATACCCTTTTTCGTAATGTGATAGTATTTTCTTCGTCTGCCGTCACATTCCTTCCAATAGGAGTCGAGCAGCTTTTCCTTTTCAAGAGCGTGAAGTATCGGATAAAGCGTGCCCTCGCTCATTTCAAAGGCATTCTCGCTTCTCACCTCAAGCTCCCTTATTATCATATATCCGTACAAGTCCTTTGAATATAGCACGCTCAAAACAAGTGTAGGCGTGCTTCCCTTTAATAATTCCTTTGAATATTTCATAATAGAATTAATACCTCGCTTTACTATGTATTGCATATACATAGTATCACAAGGTATGCAATTTGTCAAGAAAAAAAGCAGACATTACTGTCCGCCTTGAAATTACTTAAAATACATATAAAATTGGCACTTTAGCATACCGTTATAAAGCTTGCGGCGTTTATCTGCCTTTCTGCCGAAGCATTTCTCAAATTCCTCATCGGGAGAAATAATACCATAGCTCCAGCCTTTTTTTGAAACAAATTTTTCACCCATAATGTGATAAATCTTTTCTGCTTGACGCAGGTCTAACATCCTTTCGCCATAAGGCGGATTTGTAATAAGAGTTCCTCTTTCACTGCCTAAATCAACCTTTGAAATATCGCAAACGCAGGCTTTTATAAATTTTTCGACTCCTGCATTTTTTGCATTTTTGAGTGTTAAATCCATGGCATTTTTGTCGATATCCGTGCCGTATGCGGCAAAATCGGTACCCACCTTAACCAAATCTCTACACCTTTCACGCTCGCTTGTCCAAACGCTGTCGTCAATTAAATCCCAACGCTCAACATCAAAATGGCGGTTTATTCCCGGTGCAATATTATTCGCAAGCAAGGCACCCTCAATAAGCAACGTTCCGCTTCCGCAACATACGTCATACATAGTATGAAAGTGCTTCAATTTCGAGAAATAGCACATAGCCGCAGCAAGCGTTTCACGTATCGGTGCATCATTTCCGACTGGACGGTAGCCACGCTTATGAAGTCCCTTTCCCGAGGTGTCGAGCATAACAGTAACTTCATTTTTCATAATCGAAAACTGCACCTGATGAATACTTGCACTTTCTTCAAACCACGATATGCCGTAATCCTCCTTTAAGCTTTCAACAATTGCCTTTTTGATGATTTTTTGGCAATCGGGCACTGAATGAAGCTCGGAGTTTATTGTATAGCCCTTTACCGGGAAAGCGTCGTTTTTGCCGATAAATTCAGCCCACGGCAACGCCTTTACGCCTTGAAACAATTCCTCAAAGGTGTAGGCGTTGAAAACATCAAGAACAATGAGTATTCTCTCGGCAAAGCGTGAATTGAGATTTGCACGCACTAAAATACTTTCGTCTCCGTCAAAAAATACCCTGCCGTTTTGTGCGCTCACATTTTGAGCTTCCATCATTTTAAGCTCGTCGGCAACGGCACCCTCAAGTCCGAAAAGACAGGGTGCAACCATTTTCATCATCATATTTTTTCATCCTTATCAAAAAAATATCGGGCAGTAATGTTGCCCGATTATAATCAATTTCCCGAACTACTGTCGTAATAAATAATTTCGCCGTCCTTGGTATAGCCCTTTTTTCGAGCCTCCTGCTCCATATATTCACTCTTGTCGTCGCTTTCGAGAATTTCCTTAATTCTGTCATTCTCGGCAAGCTGCTCATCAAGAACAGTCCTGTCTCTTATACACATCTCCGAGCCCACGAGACGTAGAGGAATCTC
>CAMFQI010000086.1 GCA_945980015.1 uncultured Eubacterium sp.
GATGTACATCTTCCCTCGCAAGAAAACGAAATTCAGCCCATTTCTCAACAGCCTGCCAGCGAGTCAAAATTTGTGTTTAGTAATCAATTTTTTCGCACTTTGAAAGCACCTTGTCAAATCTTCTGATGCATTCGTCGATATCCTCTTCGGTATATGCACTTGAAGTGTACAAACGAGAGCCTGCAAGTGTAACAAGACCTTCAGCCATATAAGCGGCGCCCATATATTGCATTTCTGTCTGACGGATACCTGTTTCCTTTAATACGCTTGGTATTGTCCAAGGCTTCTTCCAATTAATTCTGAAGTGCATTGTAGCAACAGTATGAAGCTGACAGATAGAACCAACATTGTAGCATACGAACGGAAGGTCGTACTTCTTGATTGACTCGTTAAGACCCTTAACAAGTCTGTCAGCCATCTGACCTGCAACCTGACAAGCATTTCTCTTTTCGATTTCGCAGATTACTGTATAACCTGCGCAGCAAGAGATAGGTGTTGCAGCCATTGTACCGCCGCACATAGCCTTATGAATCTTCTTGCCCTCAGCCTTGTCAAGACCTGCGCCGAGATACTTCATAACCTCTCTGTGACCGCCGATACCGCCTGCACCCGGATAACCGCCTGCGATAATCTTACCGAAAATTGTAATATCAGGGTCGATACCGTAGTAGCCCTGTGCACCGGAAACACCGATACGGAAGCCTGTTACAACCTCATCGCAAACAAGAAGAGCACCGTACTTGCGGCAGAGTGCCTGTACACCCTTCGGGAAGTCCTTATCAACGGGACGAGTTGCAGATTCAGGTCCGCAAGGCTCGATAAATACAGCAGCAGTACCGCCACGGAATTTGTTAAGTATAAGCTTTTTCTCCAAATCCTTTAAGTCGTTCGGGAAGAATTCCTGCGTATGCTTAAATACGAACATCGGAACACCGTGTGACTGAAGATTAAGAGTACCGGGAACACGCATACCCCAAGCAAGCTGATCTGACCAGCCGTGGTAAGCACCGCCCATTTTGATGATATTCTTATGGCCTGTTGCAAGACGAGCAACACGAACAGCGCACATACAAGCCTCTGTACCTGAGCCGAGCATACGGAACATCTCTACCGACGGAACACACTCGCTGATTTTCTTTGCGAGCTTATATTCGTAAGGGTGGAAAAGACCTGTTGAAGGACCGCAGTCGTCCAAAAGCTCCTTAACCTTTTCCTTAACTACGTCGTCGTTTGAGCCGATAATTGTCGGACCGCCTGCCTGAAGGAAGTCAAAATATTCATTTCCGTCGATGTCATAAAGACGGTTGCCCTTTGCCTTTGTCATAACGATTGGGAAAGGATAGTTGAATGCAAGATTATGCTGTACACCGCCGGGGATAACATTCTTTGCCTCGGTAATCATTTCCTTTGACTTTGAGCACTTTTTCTCAAAGTATTCTTTTTCGTACTCTTTGAGAGCTTCTCTGTTGATTGAGTAAATCGGTTTTTTGATGAGTGCATCAAGCTGTGCTGTTAAAGCGGCAGCGTTAGGATACTCTGTAATAGCGAATCTTGTATCCATATTTTTCCTCCTTAAAATTAATTTCTGAAAATTTCGGTGAGCCATTGCTCACTTTACGGTTAGTGAGCGCCTGCTCACAGTATTTACATATTCAGTATATCACATTTTACCGATTTGTCAACTTTTTAGTTCAATTTTTTTGTTCATTATTATTGCAAAATGATTAGATTAATGTTAAAATGTGCGTAGTGAATATATGCTCACCAACTGAGTTTTGGGATATTTTACCAAGCAAGCGGCACTGAATTTGTGCAATGCTACAAAAATTAGGTTTTTTAGTATGATTGAGAAAAGATATAAGGAAGCGTTTGAACGGGCTTCCGACGAAAGAAAGCAAAAAATCCTTGAAGTAGGCATAGAAGAATTTGCCTCAAAGGGATATGAAAATGCAAACATAAATGTTATTGCGAAAAATTCCGGCATAAGCATTGGGCTTATGTATAAGTATTTCAGCACGAAGGAGGATTTGTTCGTAACCTGTATTGAACAGGGTATGCACATTCTTTCAAGCACTATCGACGAAATCTTCAAAAGCGATGATAAGCTTCTTGTAAAGGCGGAAAAGCTCATCAGAGCCACCTGTCGCCAAAGTCGGCAAAATGCAAACTACATCAAGCTTTATAACGAAATTACCTCCGAGCACGACAGCCGCCGAGCAGAGATTTTGGCGCAGGCTATTGAAGGGGTTTCGAGCAAAAAATATGTTAAATGTATTACCGACGCACTTTCAAACGGTGATGTCCGTCAGGATATGGACCCGAGACTTTTCGCATTTTTCCTTGACAATTTGCTGACTTCCCTGCAATTTTCATATGTCTGCGATTATTACAGAAACAGGTTTAGAATTTACACGGGCGTCGACGTTGAGGAAATGAGCGAGGAACAGATTGTACGCCAGCTTTTGAAATTTATCGAATCGGCGTTCACCTTTGAAAAATAACACAGCACAACAAACTATGGAGGATATATCAATGAGCAAGTATGTAATCACCTATGACATCGGAACTACGGGCATTAAAACCTGCCTTATCGAAATTGATAAGGAAATAAAGATTTTAAGCTCGGCTACCGAGGGCTACGGTCTTTATGTCGACGACGAAACAGGCGTAAAGGGCGGAAGTGAACAGGACGCCGACGAATGGTGGGAGGCTATGTGCAAAACCACTAAAGAGGTGTTTAAGAAAAACAAAAAAATCAAGAAAGAGCAAATCGAGGGTATCAGCTTTTGCTCGGCAATGCAGGGACTTGTTCTCGTTGACAGAGAGGGCAACTGTATTCGCCGTCCGATGACATATATGGATCAGCGTGCAAGAGAGGAAATCAAAAAGGGTATTGCCCACGGCTTCCAGATTGCAGGCGCAGAGGTTACAAAGCTTCTTAAATATCTCAAATATACAGGCGCTGTTTCGTCTTCGGTTAAGGACCCGATTTGGAAATACAAGTGGGTTGAAGCACACGAGCCTGAAAACTTCAAGAAGATTTACAAGTGGCTTGATGTTAAGGAATATATGATTCTGCGTTGCTCAGGCGAATTCGTTATGACAAACGACTCGGCTTTCGGCACCCTGCTTTATGATACAAGAAAAGGTCACGAGGGCTGGTGCAAGCCGATATGCGATATGGTCGGCGTAAAAATTGAGCATATGCCGAAGATTATGGCAAGCACCGAAAAGGTCGGCGAGGTAACCGAGAAAGCCGCAAAAGAACTCGGTCTTGCTCCTGGCACTGCCGTTTACGGCGGCGGCGGTGACGCTTCGCTTATCGGCGTTGGTGCAGGTGCAACCGAAATCGGCGACACCCATATTTATTCAGGTACATCAGGTTGGGTAGGAACAGTTGTTCCGGAACAGCTTGTTGACGCAGGCGCAATGATGGCGGCAATCGTCGGCGCAAACCCAGAAAACTACAACTATTTCGCAGAGCTTGAAACCTCGAACAAGTGTGTAGGCTGGGTTAAGGATCACCTTGCACTCGACGAAATCGGTCTTTTCTTAAAGAAATACGGTCACAAGCACGACGATTTAGAAGAGATAAGCTTCAATCTCTATGACTACCTCGAGGAAGTTATAGACAGAGCAAATCCGGGTTCTGACGGTGTTATCTTCACCCCTTGGCTTCACGGCAACAGATGTCCGTTTGAAGATCCGAATGCGGCAGGTATGTTCTTCAACATATCGCTTGAAACAGGAAAGACGGAGCTTATCCGTTCGGTTGTTGAGGGTGTGTGCTTCCATATGAGATGGATGCTCGAAAGACAGGAGCAAAAGATTGCAAAGTATAAAACTTCAAATTCTGTTCGTTTCTGCGGCGGCGGTGCGCTCGGTGCAAGCACCTGTCAGATTCTCTCCGACATTCTTCAAAGAGATGTTGAGGTTGTTGATTCGCCACAGAACATCGGTGCAGTCGGTGCGGCGGCTTGTATCGCAGTCGGCACAGGTATGATACGCTCAATGACAGAGGTTAAAAAGCTCATTCCTGCAAAGAAAGTATATCATCCAAACCCTGCAAACAAGGCAGTATACGACCGCAACTTCAAGGTATTCAAAAATCTTTATAAGTGCAACAAAGAGAATTTCGCAATTCTTAACGGTTAATGCAATATGAAAACACTAAGTGAATATAATAACTCATGGTATATGACTACAAAGAAAGGTCATATATATCGAAAGCTTTGCGGTCAAATTACAACTGCTAATGACATTCTCAGAGATTTCAAAATAACAGGTCGTTCTCTCGTTAAATATGTCCCCTCGATTGATAAAACAAAATCGACAGGAAGCGAATCCACCCGTTACTGGTCGCTTGATACGATTTTCAAAGACTTTGATTTCAACCAAAGCGGAGGCTACATTGACATCGGCTGCGGCAAAGGCAGAGTTCTCGCCTTTATGCATAGCAAGGGCTACAAGGGAAAACTGTTTGGTATTGAACACAATCCCGCTGTTGCCGAATTTACAAAGCAATGGGCAGACAAAAAGGATAATATTACAATCTTTTCAGGCGACGCATTCAATCTCAACTGTAACGATTATTCGTTTATGTTCTTCAATCGTCCGTTCACGCAAGATGTTTTTGAAGCATTTGTAAAAAAGATTGAAAGCGAAATGACTCACGAGCTGACAATTTTCTGCTATGCCGATACATATATGTCAAAAGCACTCAAACAAAGCGGCAAATGGGAAAAACAAGACGAAAACATCGTATTCAAAAAAGGCATACTCGCCTACTCATACTATCCGCTCAGATACACAATCTGGAAATACAGAATATAATACATACAAAAATAACAACCGACTTCATTTTGGAGTCGGTTGTTATCTTATTTATATCAACTTGTATTTATTATTTCTTGGTGCGTCGTGTTCAATAATTATTGGCTTTGGCATAACAACTGTACTATTGTCGGGAATATCCTCACACACTACACAGCCGGCACCGATTCGCACATTGTCGCCGATTGTAATACCGCCGATAATTTTTGCTCCTGCTCCGATAAAAACATTGTTTCCTATAACAGGCGAGCCCGGATGTTTTGTATCTTCAAACGAATTTGAGCCAATAGTTACCTGATGAAGAATAGTGCAGCCCTCACCTATCACAACATTTTTGGAAATCAAAACACCCATTACACCATGTGGCATAAGCGGTTTGCCTTTTATTACCGCACTGTACGGTATATAGGCATTATTCTCTTTCATAAATTTCTTGTATTTCTTTTGATAAAATTTTTTCTTAATGGGATTTTTTTCATTAAGCACCTTTTGTCTTAAATCCCAAAAGTGATATGCTTTTCTCATTAATATTCTGTCCTCACAGTGCATTTATACTTGCCAATAAGAGCTTCGTATTCATCACGCATTCCGTGACCGTACTGCTGTGTTGTAAGCATTTGAATAGGAAAAATACTTGGAAATGTATTTGCTTCGATAATTGCCCAACCCTTGTCGGTCAAAGCGAAGTCCCAACCTATTACAGTTATACCTTTTGCTTTTTTTGCAAGCTCGGTTGCCATTTCAATCAGCTCGTCCCATCTTGGAATTTGAAAGCCTTTTATTGCAATTTTGCTATTTGGATGAACCTCAAACTTTTCAATATTTTCAGTATAACCGTCAGAAACAATAATGCCTTTTTTCGGGTCAACCATAGAAATTATACCGCCCTGTCCTCCGTTGTCAACAATCGCACCGTCCCTGCCAAATCTGGCAAGCGAAAACAAAAACTGCACCTCACCGTTGTCGCAGCAGGTTGTAAGGCGAATAGTGTTTACACTTGACGGATTAAATGCTGAGAATACTTTATCTTGAACAACATATTCTTCAACAATGCATCCGTCATAACCCAATGCGTGAAAGAACAAATCTTTGGTTGAATTATTTTCTCCGACATTAACTACGCTTACCTTTGAGCCTAGCGAACCGTCTATAACCTTTATTATATATTTTTTATGCTTAGAAACAAATTGAGCAAATGCCG
>CAMFQI010000087.1 GCA_945980015.1 uncultured Eubacterium sp.
TACGTCTCGTGGGCTCGGAGATGTGTATAAGAGACAGACACCGATTGGCACGTCATTTATCCCAAATTTTTACTTGCGATTTTGTGCAAAATCAACATACCCACATTACCCTCCGTATAAAACCACCAAGGGGGGGACGGTTCCTATTGGTGGTTTTTGAAAAATATTTGAAATCGAAAAATGCAGTATTTATACGGCTTTAAGGCATATAAAACCACCAAGGAGAACCGTCCCCCCTTGGTGGTTTTGAGTAAAAAAACGGAACGTTGAGGACGACGCATATGTGTCCTCGACGTTCCGTTAAATATAATCAATCAAACCTCTTCTTTTCTCTCTTCACTTTTCACTCTTCACTCGATAAACCGTAACTACGGTTTATCAACCACGCCTACAATATATTTTTCACCGTTATCAAGCGTTACAACCTTGCGCCTGTCACAGATTTCAATAGGCTCGCCATCGCCTAATTTAAGCGAATATTTCACCTGTCTCGGCTTTTCATCGTCCATATTTTCAAACGACTTTTTCACTCTTTCAATGTCGCCTTCATCAATAATTTTTGTTAAATCGCCCGAGAATTTCTGTATAATTTCCTCTCGTGAAACGCCTAGAGATTCTGCAAATTCCGTACTCACCGCCGTAAGCTCAAACGGATTTTCATACGACGCACAGAACACCGGAGCCGGCACGTTTTTCAGTATTTTGAGCAGTTTTTCCCTTTGGATATCCGCATCCTTTTGAGCCGATTTTATCTCGGTTATGTCGGTAAACATAGCGTGGAAAATCGGACAGCCGTCCTTATCGTAGCGCTGAATATCCGAATTCATTTTGCACCAAATATAATCTTGTCCGTGGGTCAAAATTCTAATCTCCATATCAATCGGCTTCTTCGTTGCCATAGCCGAGCCGATAGCCTGAAACGCTGCGCTCTTGTCCTTCGGGTGAACAAAATCTTCTATGCGGTATTCACGCTTTTTTATGTCCTGCTTAACAGTTCCGAAGAAGCGGCAGCACGCCTCGTTTGCATAAAGCACCTTAAAATGCATATCCTTTTCAACCTTGAAAAGACAAATGCCGCCTGTAATAAGGTCAATAAGATGATTCATCGTCTTTGCGTTTTCACGGATTTTCTTGCTTTTTTCGGCTACCTTGCTGACATCCGCAAAGGTGATACTGCACAGGGAATTTTCATCATTATTCCTAACCGTACAGTGTACATAATTATACTTAGAGTTATAGTCCTTCAAAAAAAGGTCAAGATAAACAAACGGACTGTTTTTTTTGCACAGCTTTTCAACAATCTCCTGTCTGCTTTGGGGAATAAGTAGGTCAAGAAGCGACAGCTTACCCTGCTTCACCTTTGAATAATGCACTCCCACGAACTCACAAAAATGGCTGTCAGCGTCGACAACCTCAAAATCCTTTTTCTTATCTACAACGCAGTTTAGAAATTCTACGTCAAAGTATAAATCCTCACTGCTGAACATTGTATCCATAAATCAACTTCTCCGTTTTGATTTCTTTTTTCATTATACCGCCATTATATCACATCTGTGTCAAAAAATAAACAATGTTCACAATAATTTTAAGATAAATTAACCGACGGTTATAATTTTTTACAAAGATAGAAATATTTGCTTCATTTTGTTGTAATCGCAGATAAAATATGATAAAATATTTAACCGTAAAAATATATTTAACAAATTGGCGGAGATTTTTGTATGCAGCAGGTTTACCGTGTATTTGTTGAAAAGAAAAAAGGAAACGACATCGAAGCCTCGAATATGCTCAAGGATTTGAGGGAAAATGTCGGAATTACCTCACTTGAGGAGCTGAGAATAATCAACCGCTATGATGCGCAGGGCTTAAGCGAGGACGAGTTCAAAAGCGCCGTAAACGGTGTATTCAGCGAAGCAAACCTCGACAACGTAAGCTATGAAATAAGCTTCGGCGAGGGCTGGAAATACTTTGCAACCGAATTTTTGCCCGGTCAGTATGACCAAAGAGCCGACTCGGCGGCGCAATGCATTCAGCTTCTTACTGCCGGCGAACGTCCGACGGTTGCAAGCGCAAAGGTTATCGCAGTTAAAGGTGATATCACAGACGATGAATTTTCAAAAATCAAGGCATACGTCATCAACCCTGTCGAGAGCCGTGAGGCTTCTATGGACAAGCCCGAAAGCCTTGACATCAAAAGCGACGTTCCTGCCGACATCATTCGTATAAACGGCTTTATTGCAAAAAGCGACGAGGAAATTGCGCAGTATCACTCACAAATGGGCTTCGCAATGAGCGTTGCAGATTTGTGCTGGGTTAGAGATTATTTCAAAAATGACGAAAAACGCGACCCGTCGCTGACGGAATTAAAGGTTATTGATACATATTGGTCGGACCACTGCCGCCACACAACCTTTGCCACTCAGCTTGACGAAATCAAGATTGAAAAGAGCAGATACTCCGAGGCTATCGAAAAGGCACTTGAGGAATATTTTGAGCTTAGAAGCGACCTTTACGGCGATAGAAAGGACAAAATCGTCTGCCTTATGGATATGGCGTGCATCGGCACAAAGGCACTCAAAAAGCAAGGCTATGTTGACGATTTGGACGAGAGTGAGGAAATCAATGCCTGCTCGATTAATGTTGAGGTTGAGATTGACGGCAAAAAGGAGCCGTGGCTCGTTCAGTTCAAAAATGAAACGCATAATCATCCGACGGAAATTGAACCCTTCGGCGGTGCGGCAACCTGTCTCGGCGGCGCAATTCGTGACCCGCTTTCAGGCAGAGCTTACGTTTATCAGGCTATGCGTGTAACAGGCGCAGGCGACCCGACTACTCCGTTTGAAAAAACGCTTGACGCAAAGCTTCCTCAAAGCAAAATAACCACAGGTGCGGCTCACGGTTACAGCTCCTACGGTAACCAAATCGGACTTGCAACAGGTCAGGTTGTTGAGCTTTACGACGAGGGCTATGTTGCAAAGCGTATGGAAATCGGCGCAGTAATCGGCGCTTCACCAAAATCAAATGTTATCCGTGAGGTGCCTCAAAACGAGGACGTAATCATTCTCCTCGGCGGACGTACGGGACGTGACGGCTGCGGCGGTGCAACAGGCTCGTCTAAGGCACACGACAGCTCTTCTATCGAAACCTGCGGTGCCGAGGTACAAAAGGGTAATCCTCCAACCGAAAGAAAGATTCAAAGATTATTCCGCAACAGCGAAGTTGCAAGAATGATTAAGCGTTGCAACGACTTCGGTGCAGGCGGCGTTTGCGTTGCTATCGGCGAGCTTGCAGACGGCTTAAAAATCAATCTTGACGCCGTTCCGAAGAAGTATGACGGACTTGACGGCACGGAGCTCGCTATTTCCGAGTCACAGGAGAGAATGGCAGTCGTTGTTGACAAGTCGGATATAGACAGATTTATTGAGCTTTCAAACGAAGAAAACCTCGAAGCAACCGTTGTTGCACAGGTTACCGATACAAACAGACTTGAAATGACATGGCGAGGCGACAAAATCGTTGACCTCAGCCGTGACTTCCTTAATACAAACGGCGTTGTTCAGCACGCAAAAGCAGAGATTTCGGCGGTTGACGAGGTGTCCTATCGCACAGAAGCTCCTGAGTGCTTAAAGGATATGACTGTTGCCGAAGCATTTAAGAAAAACCTTTCAAGACTTGAGGTGTGCAGTCAAAAGGGACTTGTTGAACGCTTCGACTCGTCAATCGGCGCAGGCACCGTGCTTATGCCGTATGCAGGTAAGTATCAGCTTACTCCCGAGGAAGCAATGGTAGCAAAAATTCCGCTTCTCAAGGGCGAAACAGACACGGCAACCGTTATGTCCTACGGCTTCATACCGAAGCTTTCACGCTGGTCACCGTTCCACAGTGCAGCATTTGCAGTAACCGAATCACTCTCAAAGCTTGCCGCTGTCGGCTGTGATCCAAGCAAAGCAAGACTTACATTCCAAGAATATTTTGAAAGACTCGGCGACACTCCTTCAAGATGGGGCAAGCCAACTGCCGCACTTTTGGGCGCACTTTCGGCTCAAATCGGCTATCACACTCCGTCAATCGGCGGTAAGGATTCAATGAGCGGAAGCTTCAACGAGCTTGACGTTCCGCCTACTCTCGTTTCATTCGCAGTCGGCGTAAGCAAGGCAAGTGAAACCGTATCATCGCAATTCAAGGGTGAAGCAAGTACTGTTAAATTGGTTGAAATTCCTGTTGACGAAGCAAGCGGACTTCCGAAATACGACGAGGCAATGGCGCTTATGGTCGAAGTCAGCAAGGCTGTTAAGGACGGCAGAGTGCTTTCCGCAAGCGTTGTAAAGGAAGGCGGCGCCGCTGCGTGCGTAAGCAAAATGGCATTCGGCAACAAGACAGGCTTCACCTTTGCACAGGGACTTGACAAAAAGACATTGTTTGCACCGCTTCAAGGTAGCTTTGTGCTTGAGCTTGCAGACGAAAACGCATTTGACGGCGTAACACTCGGCACAACAAACAACAATTCCGTATTCATTATTGACGGCACGGTTTACACTCTTGACGACCTTATCGACGCTTGGACAGGCAAGCTTGAAAAGGTATTCCCGACTGATTCGGGCAAAAAGGCAAAGATGTACGCGGATGTTCCGCTTTATAACGAGCGTTCAATATTTATCGCAAAGAACAAGGTTGCAAGACCTAAGGTATTCATCCCTGCATTCCCGGGTACAAACTGCGAAATCGACACAGCAAGAGCGTTTGAAAAGGCAGGCGCCAAAGCAAGCATACTTGTTGTAAATAACCTCACTCCGTCGGCTATTGAGGAAACTATTGAAAAGATGGTAAAGGAAATCGAAACGAGCCAGATTGTTATGCTTCCGGGCGGATTTTCGGGCGGTGACGAGCCGGAGGGCTCGGGCAAGTTCATTGCAACGACATTCCGCAATCCGAAGGTCAGCGAAGCAGTATCAAGACTTCTCAACTGTCGTGACGGCTTAATGCTCGGTATATGCAACGGCTTCCAAGCTCTTATCAAGCTCGGTCTTGTGCCATACGGCGAAATCGTTGATATAAAAGAAAATGACCCAACCTTAACCTTTAACACTATCGGCAGACATATCTCCTCTGTCGCTTACACAAGAGTTACGAGCGTAAAATCTCCTTGGTTCTCCGGCGTTAACGCAGGCGACATCTTCTCAGTTCCGATAAGCCACGGCGAGGGTAGATTCGTTGCCGATGAGGATGTTATGAAAAAACTTATCGCAAACGGTCAAATCGCAACCCAGTATGTAAATCTTGACGGAGAGGTATGCGACGATATGCCGTTTAACCCGAACGGCTCGGTATGTGCAGTCGAGGGTATTACCTCACCGGACGGCAGAGTTTTGGGTAAAATGGGACATTGCGAGCGTAAGGGCGACAATCTCTATGCAAACGTTCCGGGCGAAAAGGATATGAAGCTCTTTGAAAGCGGCGTTGCATATTTCAAGTAATATGGAAAATACAAAAATGCATAGTCATTCACATCATCATTCCGACGAGCATAGGCGAGAGGTATCGAACCGTCTTGCACGTGCTATCGGTCATCTTCAAAAGGTTAAGCAAATGGTCGAAAACGACGAGGATTGCAGCGACGTTCTCATTCAGCTTGCCGCCGTTAAGTCGGCTATCAACAACACGGGCAAGGTCATTTTGAAGGATCACCTTGAGCATTGTATAGTCCACGCCGTCGAAGAGGGCGATAAGGAAATGATAGACGAGCTCAACGACGCAATCGACAAATTCATAAAATAAAAAACAGCTCCTCTTGATTTGTCATCAAGGGGAGCCTATATTTTTCACGCTTTAGCGTATATCACTTTGCGATTTCAATCGCAAAATATCACATTCCCGC
>CAMFQI010000088.1 GCA_945980015.1 uncultured Eubacterium sp.
TCTCAACAGCCTACCAGCGTGTCGAAATTTATTATTTGTCTTTTTCGACACGCTGTAAGGATTTATTGAAGAATAAATCCTTTTTTATTTATTTTGCGGACGATTAATAATCGTCCCTACGGTAGTTTGAATATTCAAGAAGTCTTATCATTTATACGACACTTCGTAGGGACGAGCATCGCTCGTCCGTTTTATTGCATCGGATAGTTAATTTATTGACAATCTTGACATTTTCATATATACTGAAATTAATGATAAATATATATCATTAACAAATTTGAGATTCAAATGGAACCAATCCCTGTGCTATAAAAACCCTAAAAAAGACCTATATATATCTTCATCAAGAGATGAGTTTGGAGTGTTAAAGTAAAATGGGATATAGAATAAAAATAGGAAATATTTATGAGATTCCTCTTCCAAATGGAACAAACGCTTATGGAAGATTGTATAAAGAATATACATTAGCTATATATAATACTCGTGCTTATAATTATAATGAACTTCCTAATACTGAAGAATACCAGTGTTTCATTGGTGTATATAAAGATTTATTAACAGATGGCCGATGGAAAATTGTTGGGAAACGAGCATTTGCAAATGAAGAGGATGCTTGGCCTCCTCCGCAATGTGTAGTTTCTGCAAATGGTAAAGGTTCATTATATTATAAAGGTGTAATAAGTGATTGTACTTATGAAGAATGTAAGGATTTGGAAATAGCTGCAGCATGGGATAGACATCATGTAATTGATAGACTTATGGGAGACTCAAAATGGGAGAATTCCCTGAGAAAACCACAACCATAGAACACAGGAGCCAATTCTTAGTGTGAAAAAAGATGTGATTAAACTCTCGTACATAGTCACTAAAACAGTTCTATAACGACTATGGGGAACACAGGGGACGGTTCCTTGTGTTTATGAGAAATGAAGAGTGCACAACCTCTGTGCAGTTTTATCGGAATTGTAAGAAAATATTGAACACAGGGAACCGTCCCCTGTGCAGTGTGTTCCAGGAGTTGATCAATCATGGATAGGAAATTAGTATGTGATTGTGATGAGAGAATAGGATTAAGTATTAATTCTGTTAAACTATTTGACGAATTAAAAAATTTTTTTGAATCCCAAACAACTGCTAAAATCTTTGAAGAATTAAAACCTAATACTCCATATTACAGTTGGAAAAATGGAAATGAAACTGTTGAATGGTATGCTACAAAATGGTATAAATGCAATTTTTGTAACTGTTTATGGGAATTTAATTATCCGGACTTTCCAACTAAAGGATTTGTAAGAAAATTTCCAAACGGGACTTATAAACCGAGTAAAATAATTGTTAATGGAAGAATAATCGAAAAC
This sequence comes from uncultured Eubacterium sp., assembly GCA_945980015.1. GTDB lineage: Bacteria > Bacillota > Clostridia > Oscillospirales > Acutalibacteraceae > Eubacterium_R. The sequence goes on from CAMFQI010000088.1 coordinate 1,359, forward strand.
GCAGAAGACGATTCTTTATTTTAACAAACGGAGCAGAGTGGGTAACCACTCTGCTTTGTGAAAATCCAATATGCTAACCCGAAAATCGCTTAAAAGCTATCAAAGAGTATGACACGCTGTTAACGGCGGCACTCTATGACGGCAACGGCGACCGTATTTTTTGAAATAAACAGGGATGGTTTTATTGTGCCGGTAAATATAAATGGGCAGCGCGAGCAAGGGGAACACAGGGAACCGTCCCCTGTGCAAACATTGTTCGGTCAAGGTACCGATGTACATCTTCCCTCGCAAGAAAACGAAATTCAGCCCATTTCTCAACAGCCTACCAGCGTGTCGAAATTTATTATTTGTCTTTTTCGACACGCTGTAAGGATTTATTGAAGAATAAATCCTTTTTTATTTATTTTGCGGACGATTAATAATCGTCCCTACGGTAGTTTGAATATTCAAGAAGTCTTATCATTTATACGACACTTCGTAGGGACGAGCATCGCTCGTCCGTTTTATTGCATCGGAGCCTGAATATGTAAGACAAAGCACTGTTTTAACAACAAACGCTCCCCTTAGAAAAGGAGAGCGTTTTTTATTATTTGAAGAATAGAGGGAGCTTTTCGAGATAGATGATATCGTCTCTGTCTGCAGCGTCGCCCTCGGCTATCGGGAATGCCGAAGCAACAACATTCGCATTAAACTTTGCCAAAAGCTCTTTAACAGCCTTTAAGCTGCCGCCTGTTGACACAACATCGTCAACGATAAGAACACGCTTACCGTCAAGCAAGTCGCCGTCCTCGTGGCCGAGGTAAAGTGCCTGCTCCTTTTGGGTAGTAATTGAAACGTCGCTTACCTTTTCGGGTCTATCCATATAAACCTTTACACCTTTACGGATAACAATATATTTCTTTCCGCTTTGCTTACTCATTTCGTAGGCGAGAGGAATTGACTTTGCCTCGGGGGTTACTATGTAGTCAAACTCAGGAACCTTTTTTAGCAATTCCCTTGCGCAAACCTCGGTAAGCTCAACATCACCGAAAAGAATAAACGCCGCAATATCAAGCGTATCGGATACTGCAAATTTTTGTAGCTGACGTTCAATGCCGCCGATTTTTAATGTATAAAATTCTTTACTCATATCAGTTTTTCTCCTAACTGTGTTCCGCCGATAACGTGGAAATGAAGGTGCATAACAGTTTGTCCTGCGTCAGCGCCGCAGTTATTGATTATTCTGTAAGACTCTATTCCCTGCGATTTTGCTATTTCGGGGATTTTTGAAAAAATGTGGGCAACATAAACGCTGTTATCAGGTGTAATTTCATTCACATTTTCAATATGCTTTTTAGGAACACAGAGAAAATGAACAGGAGCGACAGGATTCAAATCCTTAAACGCAAGCATTTTATCGTCCTCATAGACCTTCGTTGACGGAATATTACCGTTTATTATTTCACAAAAAACGCACATTGCACATTCTCCTTATTTTACAATAGCTTTTACAATTTCAACAGTTGAAGCAATTGCTTCATCAAGCTTTGAAACATCCTTTGCGCCTGCCATAGCGGAATCGGGACGACCGCCGCCGCCACCACCTGCAAGCTTTGCAACCTCACGGACAACGTCTCCTGCCTTAATTCCTGCGGCAATTGCATTTTTACCGCACACTGCAACAATCGTTGCCTTTTCGCCGTTGGCACTGGCAATAATTGCTACTGCGTTATCGTTTGATGCCTTAAGGTCGTCGCCCATTGAACGAAGGGCATCGGGTGTTGAGCCATCTACTCTTGCGGTATAGACCTCAATTTCACCCACCATTTCGGGATTTGAGAACATATCGGCACTCTTGAGCCTTGTAATCTCGGCGTTGAGTCTTTGGATTTCCTTATCCTTTTCCTTATTGTCTGCAACAATGCCGTCAACCTTTGAAACGACATCACCGTCGGAAATTTTGAGAGAGGAAATAAGCGACTTAACAACGGCTTCCTGCTCATTAAGATACTTAATTACATTTGAGCCGGTAAGTGCAGTAATTCTGCGAACGCCCGAAGCAACAGAGCCCTCGCTTACAATCTTAAACAAGCCGAGCTCGGCAGTATTTGCAACGTGAGTACCGCCGCAAAATTCGGTTGAAAATTCTCCTGCCTTTACAACACGTACAACGTCGCCATACTTCTCGCCGAAGAGCATCATAGCACCCATCTTCTTCGCTTGTTCAATAGGCATTTCCATCATATCAACCTTTTCGGCCGACAGAATCATACTGTTTACATCGTCTTCAACCATAGCAATCTCATCGTGGGTCAAGGCGTTGAAATGAGTGAAGTCAAAGCGCACCTCATTTTCGTTTACAAGCTGACCTGCCTGTTCAACATGTGTACCCAAAATACTGCGAAGCGAAGCCTGAAGCAAATGAGCCGCAGTATGATTGCGCATAATGGCACGACGTCTATCATAATCAACATCGGGGATAACGGCATCACCAACGGAAATTACATCCATTGCAACGCCGGAATGAAGGAATATACCGTCTTGATTTTTCGTTGTATCAAGCACCTCAAAGACCTTTTCTTCACCCTTTTGAATAAAGCCTGTATCACCGACCTGACCACCCGAAAGCGCATAAAACGGAGTTTTATCAAGAACTACCGTTCCCTTTTCGCCTGCGCCGAGAGCATCAACAAACTCGCCGTCCGTATTAACGATTGCAAGCACCTTTGCATCACAGACAGTTTGAGTATAGCCGACAAATTCAGTCTTCTCAACCTCGAATTTTACGCTTTCACCCTTCCAAGCGTCTGCGCCTGCATCCTTACGTGCTGCACGGGCAGTTGCCTTTTGGTTAGCCAAAAGCTCGTTAAATCTATCCTCATCAACGGTCATTCCCTTTTCTTCAAGAACGTCCTTTGTTAAATCAAGCGGGAAGCCAAAGGTATCATTAAGCTTAAACGCATCATCACCCGAAAATACGGTGCCCTCGGTTTTCTCAACATATTCGTCAAGAAGTGCAAGACCTGCGTCAATAGTCTTTCCGAAGCTCTCCTCTTCGGCAAGAATAACCTTTTTAATAAGCTCTGCCTTGTCCTTAAGCTCGGGATAAGCAACTTTATTATCCTCAAGCACGGTATCGCAAACCTTATACAAAAACGGCTCGGTAACGCCTAACAATCTACCGTGGCGACACGCTCTGCGGATAAGACGGCGAAGAACGTAGCCTCTACCGTTATTCGACGGAATTACGCCGTCGCCAATCATAAAGGTTGAGGAGCGAACGTGGTCGGTAATAACACGAAGCGAAATATCGTTCTTTTCGTCATCGTGATACTTAACGCCGGAAATTTCGCTGATTTTGTTCATTGTATTTTGAACGGTATCAACCTCGAAAATATTGTCAACGCCCTGCATAATGCATGCAAGTCTTTCAAGTCCCATACCCGTATCAATATTCGGGTGTGCAAGAGGCGTATAATTATTGTTGCCGTCGTTGTCGAACTGCGTAAATACATTGTTCCAAAACTCAGTAAATCTGTCACATTCGCAACCGGGACCGCAGTCAGGCAAGCCGCAGCCGTACTTTTCGCCTCGGTCAAAATATATCTCCGAACAAGGTCCGCAGGGACCTGAACCGTGCTCCCAGAAATTGTCAGCCTTACCCAAGCGAACGATATGAGACGGGTCAACGCCGTTTTGCTTTGTCCAAATCTCATAAGCCTCGTCGTCGTTTTCGTAAATCGTTACATAAAGCTTATCGACAGGCATTTCAAGAACCTTGGTACAAAATTCCCAAGCCCAAGCGGTTGCTTCCTTCTTGAAATAATCGCCGAACGAGAAGTTTCCGAGCATTTCAAAAAATGTTCCGTGACGGTCAGTTTTTCCTACCTGCTCAATATCGGGAGTTCTGATACACTTTTGGCAGGTGGTTACTCGCTTTCTCGGTGGGGTAACCTCGCCTGTAAAATACTTTTTCATAGGCGCCATACCGGAGTTTATAAGAAGCAGACTCTTATCTCCGTTTGGCACGAGAGAAAAGCTTGGCAAACGCAAATGTCCCTTACTCTCGAAAAACGAGAGATACTTTTCTCTTATATCATTTAATGACATCCATTCCATAATCTATTCTCCAAACCTAACACTACGCAGTGTTAAATCAATAATTTCTTTTAGTAAAAGCAACAAGTCTAAAACAACATCAAGGCAGGAGTGTCCTCCTGCCTGCTGTTATCAAAGCTTTGATACTATCTTGGTTAATTCAACAAGCTCTTCCTTTGTAAAGGTAAGACCCTTGCTCATTTTTGTATGGTCAGGCGACCAGTCTCTTACATCGACCTTCGGTTCTCTGCCATTCCAAGAAATCATATTAACCTCTCTTGTCCAACCACGAGATGTTTCAGAAATTACACCTAAGCTTTCTGTGATTTCATACTTAATTTCCGGCATTGTTGCTCCTCCTTCCTTAAATCCTTTATGCTAAAAATTATTTCTGCAAAATTATTTGAGCTTTGATACCTGTCTC
>CAMFQI010000089.1 GCA_945980015.1 uncultured Eubacterium sp.
TGCCTTGCATCAACAAGGATTTGTTCAATATCATTATCAAGATTTGCCATAATTTAATTACCTTTCCAACTACATATAACGTCATAATTCAAAGCCCTATGCAGTCATAAATTAATTACATCATTCATCAAGCATTAATTGACCGTTTGCCGCTTTTTGTTTTAGCCTTTGCAATTGTTCTTTTTCGATTTGAGCAATACTTTTTTCAGGAGTCGGTAAATCCTCTGGCATTGTACCGCCGATTTCTTCAATCGCCTTGCGTACCTCTTTACCTACCGAATAATGAACAGCAGTAGCATCGGATGAATTATCTATGCCGTCTTTACGCAATTTTTCCTCTGTTTGAGAAATACGAAAAAGATTTGCAATTAATTCCGTGCTTCCCATATAATCAAGAATTTTCTGCCCTATTTCGAGCTCTTTTTTTCTATGAATGTCGTCAACCGTCATTCCTCCGTACAAGCCCATATAACCGGCGTTTTGAAAAATTGCAAATTCTTCATTCGTTATTACACCGCAATTTCTCGCCGTTTCGGCAAGAAGCTGATTCCATTGACGAATGTCGCCTCTGACAATCAGTCTTCTGCTGTCCTCGTCAAGCTCGTTAAAGCGGTCGGCAACCTCTTGACGATATGTTTGAATAGCAAAGTACGTTTGACCGAGTGCAATAACCTCTTTTCTCGGGTCGCCGTTTTGAACGATCAAATAGCAGGCATAACGAGATAATTCGTAATCTGTTATTTTTTTAGTTGTGGCACCAGCTGAAACGATTTTCCTGACCTCAGGAAATTCGTATTCAACAATTCTTCCACTGTTTTCACAGGCAATCATTGCACGCTTTATAACTTTTTGAAAATTTTCCCATTTTGTATAGTCGAGTGCAACTGCCAATTCACGTGCGTACCAAAATTCCGTACCGTCACTGCGGATATGTTTAATGTCCTCAAAGCATTTATATTCCTTTGCAATAAGCTTGCTCATATAGAAAACCTTTCCTGCAATTATCTTTCCTCTCTGAAGTAGGAAAGTCCGAGTGCGGCGGGGCCTTGATTTTCCTTTTTCTTGCGGATGCTTACGAGAATAAGCACAAGAATAGTTACAATATAAGGAATCATCTTATAAAGCTCCTGTGTACGAAGTGCGCCCGGCACATAAAGATAGATGATATACAGTCCGCCGAAGGCTATCGAGCCTAAGATACCCAAGCCCGGCTTCCAAACTGCGAAGATAACGAGTGCGATAGCAAGCCAGCCTCTGTCACCGAAGCCGTCGTTTGACCATACGCCGTTTGCGTAGTCCATAACGTAGTACAGTCCGCCGAGACCTGCGATAACCGAGCCGACTGCGGTTGCAAGGTACTTCGTTCTTTCAACGTTTATACCTGCCGCATCTGCGGTTGCAGGGTTTTCGCCGACTGCTCTCAAATGCAGACCTGCTCTCGTTTTGTTGAGGAAGAACGCACACGCAATCGCAATGATGATTGCAAGATATGCGAGAAAGCCGTAGCTCAAAAACAGCTTTCCGAACCAGCCGGTGCTGTCTGCTCCGGGGAGAGTTGTGCGGAAAAAGTTTGACGTAGTAGTGAGTGCAACAGACGGAACGTCTGCGCCTGTCAGCTTTATGAGTGAGCCGCCGAAGAAGTTACCGAAGCCCGTACCGAATGTAGTCAGCGCAAGACCTGTTACATTTTGATTTGCACGAAGCGTTACGGTAAGGAAGCTGTAAATAAAGCTTGCGATAAGTGAGCCTAAAACACAGGTCAAAAGCGGAATAATAACCGCCAAAAAGCCGTTGGCGTCCGCCTTGTCGGTCAGGCTCTTTTCGTAAAGAAACGCACCGATAACGCCACTCATACCGCCGATATACATAATGCCGGGAATACCTAAGTTAAGGTTGCCCGATTTTTCGGTAATTATTTCACCGGTCGAGCCGTACAAAAGCGGAATGCCCTGCATAATGGCTCTGTGAAGAAAAGCAATAAGTGTAGTCATTTACTTTACCTCCTTTGCGCTGTGACGGAATTTAACCTCGTAGCCGATGAAAAATTCGCTACCGATGATGAAGAAAAGGATAATACCTGTTATGATTTCGCTGAAGCTCTGATTAAGACCGAAAATCATACCGATTTGGTCTGCGCCTGCTTCAAGGAAAACAAGCAGGAATGAGGTCAAAATCATAACAACAGGATTGAACTTTGCAAGCCACGATACCATAATCGCCGTAAAGCCTCTGCCGTCGGCGGTAGTTGTGGAAATAGTGTGGTCGGTGCCGCCAACCAAAAGAAGACCTGCAATACCGCAAACCGCACCCGAAAGTGCCATTGTACGAAGAATAACCTTATTTACATTAATACCGATATATCTTGCGGTGTTTTCACTTTCGCCGACTACCGCAATTTCGTAGCCGTGCTTTGAATATTTAAGATAAACGTACATTGCAATCGTTATTGCAAGTACAACGAGAATATTAAGCAAATAGTTTTGACCGAATAAAGTCGGAAGCCAGCCCGCTTCGGTGGTACGGTTGATAATTCCTATCTTACCTGCGCCCTTCGGGTTTTCCCAATACATACAGAAATATGACACAAGCTGAATTGCAACATAGTTCATCATAAGCGTAAACAGCGTTTCGTTTGTTGAAAACTTCGCCTTAAAGAACGCCGGAATAAGCGCCCAAAGCGCACCTGCAAGAATTGAAGCAACAATCATTACGAGTATTAGAAGTGCATTCGGAACCTTGTCGCCAAGCAAAATCATACATGCCGTTGTTGCCAAGCCGCCTATCAAAACCTGTCCCTCGCCGCCGATATTCCAAAATCGCATCTTAAATGCAGGGGTCAGCGCAAGCGATACGCAAAGCAGCATTGAAAGATTTTGAAGCAGCTTCCAAATCTTTCTTGCGCTTCCGAAGGCACCCTCAAACATTGTTACATAAACGCTTATCGGGTTTTCCTTTGTTACAACCATTGTAACAATACCGCACACAACAAGCGCCATAAGTATTGAGCCTATTCTGATAAGCCACGAATTAAGCTGCGGTATCGAATCTCTTTTTACAACGTGAAAAAGAGGCTCCTTTGTACTCTTTGTTTTAGCCATTATTCTGCCTCCCTTTCTACCGACTTAGTCATCAAAAGACCGATTTCCTCTTTTGTTGCCGACGGGCCGTCGACTATTCCCGTTATGCTTCCCGAATTAATAACCATAATTCTGTCGCAAAGCTCAATGAGAACGTCCAAATCCTCGCCGACGAAAATTACCGCCGTGCCCTTTTCCTTTTGCTCGGAAAGGAGATTATAAATTGTATACGACGAATTTATGTCAAGTCCTCTTACGGGATATGCAACCATCAGCACCTTCGGTTCAAGCGCTATCTCTCTGCCGACGAGCACCTTTTGAACATTACCGCCGGAAAGACGGCGAACAGGAGTGTTTGCACTCGGAGTTACAACCTCAAGCTCATTGATGATATCGTCAGCCAAATGCTTCGGCTCTTTTCTGCTCAAAAATGCCGACTTGCCGCCCTTGTAGGAGCGAAGCATCATATTGTCAACAATGTCCATATTGCCGACAAGTCCCATACCAAGTCTGTCCTCGGGTACAAACGAAAGAGCAATACCGAGCTTGCGGATTTCTCTCGGAGTTTTTCCTACAAGCTGCTGAGGACCTAAATCATCGGGCTTGTACAAAATTGACGATTTTTTCGTCGTAAGCTGTAAGCCTGCGATGGATTCCAAAAGCTCCTTTTGTCCGCAACCCGAAATTCCTGCGATACCGAGAATTTCACCGCCGTAAGCCTTGAAGCAAACGTTGTCAAGCGCCTTTGTGCCGTCACGCTTAATTACGGTCAAGTCCTGAACGTCAAGTCGCTCAACAAGATTTTTCGGAGCTTCACGCTTGATGTTAAGGTCAACCTTTGCACCCATCATAGCTTCGGTCAGCGTTTGCTCGGTTGCGTCCTTAGTTTCGACCGTTTCAACATACTCGCCCTTACGAAGAATCGTTACTCTGTCGGAAATATTCAAAACCTCGTGAAGCTTATGAGTGATTATTATGATTGATTTTCCGTCCTTACGCATATTGCGAAGAACGTCGAATAATTTTTCGGTTTCCTGCGGCGTCAAAACAGCGGTAGGCTCGTCCAAAATAAGAATATCCGCACCTCTGTATAACACCTTTATTATCTCAACAGTCTGCTTTTCGGAAACAGACATATTGTAAATTTTCTTATCTAAATCTATGTTAAAGCCGTATTTGTCGGTAATGGCTTTAACCTCTTGCTTTGCTCGTTTAATATTATATTTTTTGCCGTCCTCGATACCGAGAACAATATTTTCGGTTGCCGTGAAAACATCAACAAGCTTGAAATGTTGATGAATCATACCGATTTTGTACTTAAATGCGTCCTTCGGAGATTTGATTACAACCTCCTTGCCGTCAACAAAAATGTGACCTTCGTCGGGAAAATATATACCCGACACCATATTCATAAGTGTAGTCTTTCCGGAACCGTTTTCGCCGAGTATTGCCAAAATCTCTCCGTGGCGTACAGTGAGATTAACGTTGTTATTTGCAACGACTTTTCCGAATTTTTTTGTTACGCCTTTCATTTCAAGGGCTAATTTTTCCATAGAATAAACACCTTTCTATGTTGTGTAATCTTTGCAGTAAAAGAACTTAACCGTGACGGAGTTTCCTCCGCCACGCTGACTGTCGATAAAGTGGTCTGAACCACGCCATATAAAATAAAACAAACCTAACAGAGCCTCCTTTTTGTAAAAGAAGGTGGAGGCTATTTTGCGCTGACAAAAGGATTGTAAAACTGCCTTGGACATCGAATCCAAGGCAGTTTTGGCGTTTTTCGTTTTTTGCTCGGAGGCGGTACCATCGTACAGCACCCCTCGCAAGAAAACGAAATTCAGCCCTCTTTCTCAACAGCCTACCAGCGTGTCGAAATTTATTAATTGACCTTTCGACACGCTGCGTGACGGAGCGTGTCCGCCACGGTTAGTATAAACAGTTGGTTTTTAATTAACCGAAGTTAACGTCAAGAAGATTGATACCGTCGATTTGGACATCGAAGTACGGAGCCGAACGGCTTTCTGACTCGTGGAAGTAACCGTCCTTAACAACCTCTGTGTCAGGGGTGTAAGCGGCGTCGGAGTCAACGTCTGCCATATAGCTTGTGAGGTGACCGTCAGCGTCAACCTTTGCATTCTTGTTCTTGTCAGCAGTAACTGTTACAGTGAATGTGCTAACATCGAATACGTGGATTGAACCGTCCTCAAGACCCTTCTTTGCAGCCTCAACAGATTCAACTGTCTTTGCTGCAGGAGCCTTCTGACCGAAGTCTGTAAGCTGAACAGAGCCGTCTGATACTGTACCAACCCAGTCAGTCTCGATAGCTGTGCCGTCCTGAACTGCCTTGATGCAGTGCTCAAGATAAGGAGCCCAGTTGATTCTTGAAGATACGATGAATGTTTCAGGGCAAGCGGACTCTGTTGAGCCGTTGTAAGAAACGTTTGGAACCTTTGCGGTTTCGCAAGCGGTAGGAGCACCCATTGAGTCAGCGTGCTGTGAAACAAGAACTGCGCCGTTTGTGATAAGCTTCTGTGCAGCTTCCTTTTCAGCAGTCTCGTCATACCATGAGCCTGTGAATGTAACGTCCATTGTTACAGATGGGCAAACGCTCTTTGCACCGAGATAGAATGATGTGTAGCCCGAGATAACCTCTGCGTAGGTGTAAGCGCCTACGTAACCCATCTTTGCCTTGTCGGATGTAATTGTGCCTGCTGCGATCATTTCGTTGAGCTTCTCACCTGCTGCAACACCTGCAAGGAATCTGCCC
>CAMFQI010000090.1 GCA_945980015.1 uncultured Eubacterium sp.
GACTCATAACCTCGCCGTTTGCCATCATAATGCCGAGCACATAAGCAACGAGAGTCAAAACAGTTACCATAACGCCCTGATAAGCGCAGTCAAAGCCCATACCGCCTGCGAAGATACCCTCGCGGCTATTTCTCGGCTTACGCTTCATAATATCGGGGTCGCCCTTTTCAAGACCGAGAGCAAGTGCAGGGAAGCAGTCGGTAATAAGATTTATCCAAAGCAAGTGAACAGGCTCAAACAAAGTAAAGCCGAACAAGGTTGCAAAGAAAATCGAAAGAACCTCGGACAAATTCGAGCTGAGCAGGAACTGAATTGAATTACGGATATTGTCGTAAATTCTTCTTCCCTCATCAACTGCGGAAACGATTGTTGCAAAGTTATCGTCGGCAAGAACCATATCTGCAACGTTCTTCGTTACGTCGGTACCGGTAATACCCATACCTACGCCGATATCGGCATTCTTAATTGACGGTGCGTCATTAACGCCGTCACCGGTCATAGCGGTAATCATACCCTTTTTCTTCCAAGCCTGAACGATACGAACCTTATGCTCGGGCTGAACACGGGCGTAAACCGAATAATTCTCGATCTGTTCATCAAGCTCCTCATCGGAAAGCGCGTTAAGCTCCATACCGGTGATTGCACGATGATTTTCGTCGATAATTCCAAGCTGCTTCGCTATAGCAACGGCAGTATCCTTATGGTCGCCTGTAATCATAATCGGGCGGATGCCTGCCATCTTACATTCCTTAATAGCGTCAACAACCTCGGGACGTACAGGGTCAATCATACCGGCAAGACCGATATAGCAAAGCTCCTGTTCAAGCTCCTCGGCTTCATTCGACGGCTGCTCCTTATAGGTACGCATTGCGGCGCACAAAACACGAAGCGCCTTATCTGCCATTGCCTTATTTGAGTCAACAATAGCCTGACGGATCTCATCGGTCATAGGAACCATTTTGCCGTCAAGATAAGCAGTTGTACAAAGCGCAAGAACAACGTCGGGTGCGCCCTTTGTATACTGAACAAAGCCGTTTTCGGTTTTATGAACGGTTGACATCATCTTTCTTGATGAGTCAAACGGTGCCTCGCCAACACGAGGGAACGTCTCTTCAATTTCATATTTTTTAAGGTCGAGAGTATTTGCCCAAGCAACGAGAGCGGCCTCTGTCGGCTCACCCTTAACGCTTTCGTCCTCCTGAAGCTCTGCGTCACAGCAAAGTGCCATAGCAGTCGCAAGGAGCTTTTCGTCGGTTCCTGCGTGCTCAACAACGGTCATCTTATTTTGGGTAAGAGTACCTGTTTTATCCGAGCATATAATCTGGGTACAGCCGAGCGTTTCAACTGCCGTGAGCTTACGAATAACGGCATTGCGCTTCGACATCTTCGTTACGCCGATAGAAAGCACGATAGTAACAACTGCCGCAAGTCCCTCGGGAATAGCCGCAACAGCAAGCGAAACGGCAACCATAAAGAAGTTGAGCGTTGAAGAAAGAGTAATAGCGTCACCTACAATAAGCGCTCTTACGATATCAAATGCGAATATAAACACGCATATACCTAAAACGATAAATGACAAAATCTTTGAAAGCTGATTAAGCTTAAGCTGAAGCGGAGTTTCCTCATCCTTTGCCTGAGTAAGTGCGTCGGCAATCTTGCCCATTTCGGTATCCATACCTGTTGCAACTACAACTGCTTTACCTCTGCCGTAAGCAACGGACGAACCCATATAGCACATATTCTTTCTGTCGCCGAGAGGAACGTCGTCAGAGCCGAGAGAGTCGATAATTTCAGCCGTTTTTGTTACGGGAACGGACTCACCTGTAAGTGCGGACTCCTCAATCTTCATCGATGCACATTCAATAATTCGGCAATCCGCCGGAACGCTATCGCCTGCTTCAAGAACAACAATATCACCGACTACGATATCCTCGCTTTTAACGGTAATGAGCTTACCGTCACGAATAACCTTTGAGGTTGCGGCGGCGATTTCCTGCAGGGCTTCGATAGCTTTTTCAGCCTTACTTTCCTGATAAACGCCGAGAATTGCATTTACAAGAACAACGAACATAATGATGATTACATCTGCGTAGCCCTCATTTTCGCCTCCGACGGCGGCGGTAACTGCGCTGATAACGGCGGCAACAATCAAAATAATAATCATCGGGTCTGCAAGTTGAGACAAAAAGCGTTTCAAAAGACTGTCCTTTTTGCCCTCGGCAAGCTTATTTTTGCCGTTTTTCTCAAGTCTTTCATTTGCCTGTGAGGATGTAAGTCCCAAAGTATTTGAGCCAACTTCGTTCAATACATCTTCCTTTGATCTTAGATACTCCTTCATAGAAATCTCCTTTCGTATAAAAAAGACTCATACATAGTATTACACTATGCACAAGTCTCATTCTTAATAGTTAAACCAGCCGACACAGTCAGCAAGCTGTTGATTTAACGCACGCAACAATATAATCTTTGCGTGGAACTACTCCCTCGTACTATGCGTAATATACCACTTTTTTACAAAAATGTCAACCTTATCAAAAAATATTAACAATCGCACAACATTTTTTAATTATTACCTGAATGCTTAAGTCTCGAGCGAAAAGCAACCAAAAAAGGAACGCTGACAAGTGCCGCCGAAATATAAGCTACAGGCTGCGAAATCTCCAAGCCGACAAGTCCGAACATTCTAGGCAACAAAAGAACAAGCGGAATAAAGAACAGTCCGTTTTGACACGAGGCAAGAAGCAGGGCTCTTCCCTTTTTGCCGACGCTTTGAAAGGTCATATTTGCAGTTAATGCAGTAGGCAACAGCACAAGCGCTATACACATATAGCGAAGCACCTGTGTACCGATTTGAACAACTTCAGCGTCATTTCTGAACAACGACACAATCTGCGGTGCAAATGCAAAGGATAAACCGGCAAGAACGGTAACTACCGCCGTGCCGTATGCCCACAAAAAGTTCATTCCCTTGCGTACTCTGTCATATTTTCCGGCGCCGAAATTGAATGCGCTGACAGGCTGAAAGCCCTGCCCGATACCTACGCACACGCTGAAAATAACCATAGCCCATCTATTAGATATACTCATAGCGGCAATACATTCGTCGCCGTAGGGTGCGGACATCATATTGAGCACCATAGTTGAGATTGAATTAAGACCATTTCGTATAAAGCTCGGGAATCCGGTTGCAACAATTTCCCACGCCGTTTTAATCGACGGTGAAAAGTATTTGAATTTAATACGGCACTGACACTTCTTTTTCAAAAACATAAACAGCAGTATTACCATACTGATATACTGACTTATGCAGGTTGCCAAGCCGGCTCCCGAAATCCCCATATCAAAAACGAAAATCAACAAAGGGTCAAGCGCAATATTGAGCAGTCCGCCAATTGTAAGTCCCATCATTGCAAGTCTTGCGGCACCCTCATAGCGAAGAATATTGTTCATAACGCAAGATGTTGTAAGCGCAGGACCGGCAATCAAAATATATATTCCATAAGCCTTTGCATAAGGCAAAATCGTTTGGGTGCTACCGAGGGCTAACATCAGTCTTTCAAGAAATAACGTACACAGAACAGACGCAGTAACGCCAATAATCAACGACGAAAAGAATGCCGTTGAACAAAAGCGTCTTGCGTTTTCAACATCCTTTTTGCCGAGTAATCTCGAAATTATTGAGCCTGCACCCTGTCCGTACAAAAATCCGAACGCCTGAAATATCGACATTAAGCCGAACACAATTCCCGTTGCGCCGGAAGCGGAAACGCTGATTTTCGATACAAAATACGTATCCGCCATATTATATATCATTGTTATAAGCATACTGATTACAGTGGGTATTGAAAGGCTGAACACTAACCTGTTTACAGGAGTTTCGGTCATTTTTTTATACTGTAAATCAGCCGCTTTCTTTTCCTTATCAGTCACTTATATCATTTAGTCCCTTCGGTTATCTTCTTACGCTTATATTATTTTCATATAAGTATTTTTTTAGTTCGGGTATCGGTAATTCGTTAAAATGGAACAGGCTTGCCGCCAAGACAGCGTCCGCCTTTCCCTCGGTAAAAGCGTCGTAAAAATGCTCCGCCTTACCTGCGCCGCCGGAAGCAATCACCGGAACGCCAACGCTTTCGCTTACTGCCCTTGTAAGTGCAATATCATATCCCGTTTTTTGACCGTCGCAGTCCATTGAGGTTAGCAAAATTTCTCCCGCTCCCCTATCGACAGCCTGCCTAGCCCATTCAACAGCGTCTATACCTGTCGGTATTCTTCCGCCGTTGAGATAAACCTCCCAGCTGTCTCCGTTTCTCTTTGCGTCAATGGCGCAAACAACACATTGTGAGCCGAATTTGTAAGCCGCTTCATTTATTAAATCGGGATTTCTCACAGCCGCAGAATTAACTGAAATTTTATCTGCACCTGCCCTAAGAAGCTCCTTAAAATCATCAACGGTTTTTATACCGCCTCCTACGGTAAACGGAATAAACACGCTTTGAGCAACACGCCTAACGACGTCAAGCATTGTGCTTCTGCCCTCGTGAGACGCCATAATATCAAGTAAAACAAGCTCGTCGGCACCCTGTTTATCATAAGCCTTTGCGCACTCAACAGGATCGCCTGCATCACGCTTATCAACAAACGACACGCCCTTTACTACTCTGCCGTTTTCAACATCAAGACAAGGAATAATTCTCTTTGCGTACATACCTCAGCCCTCCATATTTACAAAATTAGAGAGAAGCTTTAATCCTGCTTCGCTGCTTTTTTCAGGGTGGAATTGAGTTGCGCAAACAAGCCCCTTTTGTACTGCGCATTGAATATCAACGCCGTAATGGGTTGTGCCTGCAACTACGTCATCGGCATTTTTGAGATAATATGAATGTACAAAATAGAAATAACTTTCGTCATCTATACCGGAAAAAATACCGTCGTTTTGATTAATCTCAACACTGTTCCATCCGATATGAGGAACCTTTAAGCCGTTGTTATCGGGTATTCTGACAATTTCACCGTCAAAAATGCCCAAACCCTCAACGCCCGGAGATTCCTCACTTTTTGAAAACAAAAGCTGTAAGCCGAGGCAAATACCTAAAAACGGCTTTTCTCCGTTTGCATTATCCTTTATAGTTTGCTCCAAATTTCTTTTTCTAATCGAAGCCATTGCGTCACCGAACGAGCCCACGCCGGGCAGGATAATATGAGACGCCGCATTTATCTCATTTTTATCCATAGTTATTTTGCTTTCGGCACCGATATAATCAAGCGCTTTTTTTACGCTTTGAAGATTTCCTGCGCCATAGTCAATAATCGCTATCATTTTTGTCCTCCGATATGTTATTTTTGTTTTTTATCAACAATAATATAATAACACAAATTTTAGTCATTGACAAATATTATTTATAGTGTTAAAATAACTCATAGATTTCGGAGATGGAGTAATGAATATTTGGCACGATATATCACCAAAGAGAATAAAAAAAGACCGCTTCTATGCCGTAATTGAAATTTCAAAGGGCGGCAAAAATAAGTACGAGCTCGACAAGGAAACAGGCATGTTAAAGCTCGACAGAGTCCTTTTTACCTCCACTCATTACCCTGCTAACTACGGCTTTATTCCACGCACATACGCAAGCGATAACGACCCGCTTGATGTTCTTGTTTTGTGCAGTGAGCAAATAAGACCGATGACTATTGTTGAGTGTATACCTATCGGTGTTCTCATTATGGAGGACGGCGGCTTTAAGGATGAAAAAATTATTGCCTGTCTCTTATACACATCTGACGCTGCCGACGAAGGCTTAGGT
>CAMFQI010000091.1 GCA_945980015.1 uncultured Eubacterium sp.
AGGACGGCAAGGATAATTATCTTTACGGAACCGACTTTGAAAAGGATGAGCCCCGTCATTGGTACAGTGGTATCAATAAAACCGCTATGACCGGCTCAAATACTTTCTTCTGTGCAAACGGCGTAATCTCTGCAACAAGAGAGCCGCACCCTCAGTATTTTGAAATGCGCCACGTTTATCAGCCTGTTGTAACAACTGCGTTTGACATTACAAAGGGCAGATTTAACGTTCGTTCAAGATATTTGTTTACCGATGTTTCTTCACTCAAATGTAAGTGGAAAATACAATGCGAGGGTGAGGATATTCAGTCGGGTGAAATGGAAAAATTCTCCGTTTCTCCGCTTCAGGAGGACTTTATAGACATTCCTTATGATTATTCAAAGCTTCCTCAGGATAAGGAGTGTGTACTGACTATTTCCTACCACTCAAAGAAAAAGACGCTAGGTATAAAAAATAATGCGGAAATTGCGTTTGACCAATTTATTCTTACCAAAGGTGCAAAGCCTGTTGAAAAACGCTCGGATAAGAGTATTTCGGTTGCTCAAAGCTCAAATACCGTTGCCCTGACAGGCGAGAACTTCGGCGTGAGAATAGTAAATGGCGCAGTAACCTCGTTTGAATATGACTCAAAGGAGCTTCTTAAAGCACCGATGGCTCCTAACTATTTCAGAGCACTTACCGATAACGATATCGACTTTTTGAACTTTGTTTCACCGCTTATTTTCGCTCATCCTTATTATAAGTGGAAGCAGGCTACAAAGTCCGTTAAGGCGGTGAAAACCACCGTTGAGGAGCAGCCGGGCAGTGTTAAGGTACGAGTTGCACTCAAGGTACCGTTTATGAAGAATGCGTTTGTTTCCTATACCGTTTATGCCGACGGCAAGATAGCCGTTTACCATAGTGCAACACCGACTGCCGCATTGCTTCGCTTCGGCTTCCAATGGGATGTTGACCGTAGTTTAACTCAGATTTCGTGGTACGGCAGAGGTGAAGCTCCGTCATATCCCGATAGAAAAACAGGCTATAAAATCGGAAAATACAGCCTGCCTATCGATAAGTTTGAATACACCTATATGCGTCCGCAGGAATCTTCAACAAGAGCGGATGTAAGGTATTTCACTCTTACCGATAAAAAGGGAAGCGGTATTAAGGTTTCGGCATACTACGAAGAGCCGTTTATGTTCAGCGCTTTGCCTTATACTCCGTTTATGCTTGATAAGTTTACTCACGTTGCCGATGTAAACCGTGATAACGATATTACCGTAAACGTAGATTCCTCACAGTACGGTATCGGCGGCGATATGCCCGGACAGGCTTTTGTAAGAGATAAGTATCAGGTTAAGGCAGGCACAAAGCAGTCGCTTTCATTCCTTGTAGAGCCTTACACAAAATAAGCTTACTTTTTATTTAACTTTGTTATGAAAAGAGTTTTTGCCTTAATCGGATTTACCATGGCACTTACCATGCTTGTGGCAAATCTTGTTGACGCATACTACATTTTTATAGCTTCAATCGGGCTTACAGTGATTTTCGCTGTAAGCCTTTTCTTGCCGTATTTCAGAAGAAATAAACCGTTTGAAATATGCCTTGCAACAGTCATATTCGCCTGCTTTGTATTTTTGATTTATCACAGCAGCGTAGTATTGCCTCGGCTTGAGCTTGATGAGAGTGAGGCGGATTGTCGCTTTTATGTAATTGAGCATCTCGGCTCATCATATACATCGAATTCCTATCTTGCAAGAATACAGTGCGCCAATCTTGAAAATATACCAAAAAATATGAAGCTTATAATTTATACAACTGTTGATACAAGGCTTGATGAGTATAATGAATACAGCGGGCATTTATACTTTTTTACTCATTGTGAAAGGCCGTTTGAATCATACGGAAGCTTTGCAGACGGCGTTTTTATCAGGGCAACCGTAGATGATGCTCAATCACTTAATGAAGAAGTATTCACTCCGTTTAAGGTGTTTTCCGAGCTTAAGAACAGTATAACCGATAAGCTGACCTATATTATCGGCGGAATTCAGGGAAGGTTGTCTAATGCCTTAATTACTGGTGATACTTCCTTGCTTTCACCCGAATTAAAGGCGGCGTTTAAGTCGGCAGGCGTTTCTCATATTATGGCTGTTTCCGGACTTCATTTGTCGCTTATTACAGGCGTTCTTGTTTTTGTACTCAGGAAACTGAGAATAAACAAAAAAATATCCTCGACAGTCGGTGTTGGCGCAGTTTTTGTATATATGGCGGTTGTTGGGTTTTCAGGCTCTGTAGTCAGGGCAGGAATTATGATGAGTGTACTGTTTATAGGCGATTTGTTTTCAAGAAGAAGCGATAGCCTGAATTCACTCGGTATAGCGGTATTTCTAATGTGCTTCAATCCGTACGCAGTGTCGGATGTCGGTATGCTTTTCAGCGTCTGCGCCGTTTTGTCACTCGTAACGCTTTATCCTTTGTTGATGAAAAGACTTCCGAGAACATACGTCGACCCGCTTTTCAAAACAAAAAAGGAAAGACTTCGAGACCGCTTTTTGGATTTGCTTTCCGTTTTTTATGCCTCTGTATGTATAAGTGTTTATTGTCTGCCAGTAACATATATGTTTTATTCGTCGCTTTGCGTGATTTCTCCGCTTTCAAATTTGATTGTCTTGCCGCTGGGAAGCGTATGTGTTGTGCTCAGCTTTTTGACATATTTTGCAAGCGTTGTCGGAATAGATTTTATTACAATAGGCGTTGCTTTCCTTACAAAGCAGGCGGATACTCTGCTTCTTAGGGAAGTGTATACGCTTTCATCCCTCGGTAACACTTCGTTTAGCTTTGATTACAGATACGGCTCGGTAATAGCCGGCGTTCTTATGATTATTGCCGTTGCATTTTTAATTAGAAGAAAAACCGCCTTAAGACTTGGCGCACTGCTTTCTGCCGCTATTATTCTTGTTTGCTCTATATCGTTTTGTATATCCGACAGAGATAGGGCCAAAATTTATGTTTTCGGTGAGAATGCGGTTTTTGTAAGCTACAAAAATATAAACGTTGTGTGGGGCGTTGATTCAGCCGATGAGTACTACAGCGTGCGTTCGGCGGTTAATTCTAACGGTGGATATATTGATTATCTTTTGTGTGATAATCTTCTTTTGTATTCGTCCGTGTTGTCGAATGATGTGAGTGTAAATACCTTGATTTATGATGAATTTAATGATACAATACTTCTTGACGCCTCGCATCAAAGCCTCGAAATTCACGATTTCTATAATGTGAAGCTTTGCGACGACCTAGAGATTTATTATAATAAGGGCGATTTTACCGTAATTGTCAACGGCTTTGTATTAAGCAGTGAATATGACTCTGCAGATGTCGTTGTAAAGTTCAATAAGCTTTGCGACGGTAACGGAGAAATTTCGCTTGACGGCGAGGGCGTTTGCTATACCGTAAATAACGATAATACCTATAGTGTTAGGAGATTGAATGAATGGCAAAAATAGGAGAAGCCGAGCTTAAAAATCAAATAAAAAATAACGACTTTTCCAACGTCTATATGATATACGGAGATGAAGGCTATCTCAAGGAATTTTATGTTAAAAAGCTAAAGGAAAAGCTTGTTGAACCTGCCTTTGCGGACTTTAATTTTCATCAGTATGACGGCAAAAAAGCAGCTCTTAGTGAAATACTCACCGACGCGGATATGATGCCGATGATGAGCAGTAATACCTTTTTGCTCGTTCGTGACTATCCCTTTGATAAATCAAAGGAGGATGTTGAGCTTCTGAAGGAATATCTTAAGGACGTAAACGAGACTGCCGTTATAGTCTTTTGGTTTGATAACTTAGAGGTTGATACGAAGAAAAATTCAAAGCTCAAAGCCCTTGAAACAGCTGTCTCAAAATACGCAACCGCCGTCGAGCTTAATAGAAAAACCGAAGGCGAGCTTGTACGTCTTGTGTCGTCAAAGGTTAAAAAAAGCGGTTGCACGATTGACAGTGCAAACGCTCAATATCTTGTTTCCGTTGTCGGCAATGACCTAAAAACAATTCTCAACGAAACCGAAAAAATCTGCAACAGTATCGACGGCGGCGAGATTACGAGAAAAGTTATTGACTCTCTTGCCGTAAAATGCCTTCAGGCGAGGGTTTACGATTTGTCGAAGTTTATACTTAACGGAAAAAGTGACGAGGCTTACGGCGTATTGAGGGTGCTTTTTGCACAAAAGGAGGAGCCTATTGTAATCCTTGCCGTAATTTCTTCGTGCTATATAGATATGTATCGAGTAAAGTGTGCAAAGGCGAGCGGACAGGGTGAACAGTCGCTTACTCAGTATTTCAACTATAAGGGCAGGGAATGGCTTATCCGAAATGCCGTTCGTGACAGTAAAAATCTGAGCCTTGAAAATCTGCGTTGCGCAATAGACGTTTTGAGCCAAACTGACGAAAAAATGAAATCTACCGCAGTTGACAAAAATCTTCTGCTAGAAGAAACTGTAACAAAGCTTATTGCATTGAGGAACGGATAATGGCTGAAAAACTGAAAATATCGCAGGCGGTTATTGTTGAGGGTAAGTATGACAAAATAAAGCTTTCTAACATAATCGACGCCTTTATTATCGAAACTAACGGCTTTTCCTTATATAACGACAAGGAAAAAATGAAATTCATCAAGCGTCTTGCAAGCGAGAGGGGAATTATTATACTTACCGACTCCGACCACGCAGGCTTTATGATAAGAAACCGTATTTCCTCCTTTGTGCCGAAAAGCCAAATAATAAATGTATATATACCCGATATTTCGGGAAAGGAAAAACGCAAGCATTCTCCCTCCAAGGAGGGAAAGCTTGGCGTTGAGGGAATGAGTAAGGAAATTCTGCTTAAGGCGTTTGAAAACGCAAATGTAAATACACAAAGAGTTGTCTGCGAAAATCCGGTAACAAGCTTTGATTTTTACGATTTGGGATTTTCGGGCGGCGAGAATTCAAAGAAAAAACGAAGCGCACTTTGTAAGGTTCTTGACCTGCCTGAATTTCTGTCTGTGTCCTCGCTTATTTCCTGCATAAATAATATGATGAATAGAGATGATTTTTTTGAACTTGCAGAAAAAATATAAGAAAATACTTTGCCTGATTTTGTGCGTTTTTGCAGTTGTCGGGCTTTGCTCTTGTTCAAAAAATGCGGCAGATAATAACCCATCCGACGAACAAAGCAGCTCGCAAAGTGTTGATATACAGTCTTCTCAAGATGCCTTATCCGGCGGTAAAATAAACAACCAATCGTATGAAAAAACGCTTGTCGTCTACTTTTCCTGCACAGGAAATACTGCTCAGATTGCCTCCTATATTGCCGAAATAAAAAATGCCGACCTGCTTGAAATCGAGGCTCAAAAGCCATATACAAGCGAGGATTTGTCAAAGAATGAGACCTCCCGTGCGTATATTGAGCAACATTCAAATATAAACGATGTCAAGATTAAAACGCCCGATGTCAGCCTTGCCAACTATACAACCGTATATATCGGCTACCCCATATGGTACGGTAAGGCGCCTCGTTGCATTTGTACTTTTTTGGCAGAAAATGACCTGTCCTCAAAGACGGTGATTGCGTTTTGCACCTCAAATGAAAGCGGTATAGACGAAAGCCTTGCCGAGCTGAAAGCACTTCAGCCAAACGCAGTATGGAAAAACGGTATTCGCTTTGATTCAGCCGAAACCCCGTCCGGCGTTGAACAAATATTGAAAGAAAAACTATAATCAAAACCACTTCGAAACTTGTCAATATTAGTGGACAGATAAAAGAGTGAAAAATTCA